>JAQGJY010000049.1 GCA_028290325.1 Tardiphaga sp. | reverse complement strand
GCGCCGCGAAGTTCGAAGAACCGGCATAGACTGAAGCATCGGCTATCACTTCGCTCCGAGCTGCACGGCGAACTGATCGGCATCCTCGACTTTGCCATCCTCGGCAAAATTATCGGATCGAAGAAGTTAGGACGAAGGTCGAAACCTGTCCCCGCAACAATCTTCGAGATCGGTTAAATGAAAAGCCCGCCTTTTGGCGGGTTTTTCATGTCGTTTAATTTCATGCTCGTCCGGGCAGCGGCCCATGCGATGCGGCGGGTGCTTCGACCATCCGCCGCATCGCGCTGAGCAGGTCTGGATTACTGCATCGTCAGTTCGTGACGACCGACCACCATCCAGTGCACTTCATCCGGGCCGTCGGCGAACCGCAGGTGGCGCACGTCGGTGTACATCTCGGCCAACGGCGTCCATTGCGAGATGCCGGTCGCGCCGTGCATCTGGATCGACTGGTCGATGATCTTGCAGGCGCGTTCGGGAATCATGGCCTTCACCATGCTGACCCAGATCCGGGCTTCCTTATTGCCGAGCACGTCCATCGCCTTGGCGGCCTTGAGCACCATCAGCCGCATCGCCTCGATCTCGCAGCGCGCCTGCGCGATGATCTGGAGATTGCCGCCGAGATGCGCGATCTGCTTGCCGAAGGCCTCGCGCGTGAGACCGCGCGCCACCATCATGTCGAGCGCCTTCTCGGCCTTGCCGATCGTCCGCATGCAGTGATGGATGCGGCCCGGACCAAGACGGACCTGCGAAATCTCGAAGCCGCGCCCTTCGCCGAGCAGGATGTTTTCCTTGGGCACGCGGACGTCGTTGAAACGCATGTGCATGTGGCCGCGCGGGGCGTGATCATGACCGAACACATGCATCGGGCCGATCACCTCGACGCCGGGCGTATCGACCGGAACCAGAATCTGCGACTGCTGCTTGCTCGGAGCGGCGTCCGGATTGGTCTTGACCATGACGATCATGATCTTGCAGCGCGGATCGCCGAGGCCGGAAATGTAATACTTCTCGCCGTTGATGACCCACTCGTCGCCGACGAGCTTCGCGGTGGTCGAGATGTTCTTGGCATCGGATGAGGCGACGTTCGGCTCGGTCATCGCATAGGCCGAGCGGATTTCGCCGGCCAGCAGAGGCTTCAGCCATTTTTCCTTCTGCGCGGATGTGCCGACGCGCTCCAGCACTTCCATGTTGCCGGTATCGGGCGCGGAGCAGTTCATCGTCTCCGAGGCCAGCGGGTTTTTGCCGAGTTCAGCGGCGATATAGGCGTAGTCGAGATTCTTCAGGCCGTCGCCGGTATCGGCGTCGGGCAGAAAGAAATTCCACAGGCCTTCTTCCTTGGCTTTGTTTTTGGCCTTGCCGAGGATGTCGAGCTGTTCCGGCGTGAACGACCAGCGGTCGGTTTTCTTCTCGCCGGCGCGGTAGAACTCATGCGACATCGGCTCGACCGTCGTCGCGATGAATTTGCGGACGTGATCGTAAAGCGGCCGGACCTGCTCCGACATTCGCAAATCGTTCAGTTCGTCGCCGGGGGTGAGGGCATAGGATGTCTGGCGGGCTGCGTAAGCAGTCTTCATTGTTGTTTCCTCATGATGGAATCGGCGCGGTTCTCGCGTCTCGATCTGTCGCGATCCGACTATAGACGCGAACTTGGTCGCTTGTCGAAGAGACATCGCATCCCAGCTCCGCGTCCCGCTAGCGTGGATGCGTCGGCGCACCTATGATTTGGCTGTCGCAACTTAGCCCGGACCCAACGCATGACCCTGCATCAGCGCAACATTGCCCCGCCGATCGATCCCGTGAAGCTCGACAGACTCGCGGAGGTCGCGGTGACGGTCGGGCTGCAACTTCAGCCGGGGCAGGATCTGTTGTTGACGGCGCCGAGCGTCGCTCTGCCGCTGGTCCGCAAGATCGCCGAACACGCTTATAAAGCCGGTGCCGGGCTGGTGACGCCGCTGATCTCTGATGAGGAGGTGACATTGGCGCGCTATCGCCACGGTCACGATCTGAGTTTCGATCGCGCCGCCGGCTGGCTCTACGAGGGCGTCGCAAAAGCGCTCGGTCACAATACCGCGCGGCTCGCCATCGTCGGCGACAATCCGATGCTTTTGTCGGGCGAGGATCCGGCGAAGGTGGCGCGCGCCAGCAAGGCCAATTCGATCGCCTATCAGCCGGCGTTGGAGAAGATCGTCGGCTTCGACATCAACTGGAATATTCTGGCCTATCCGAGCCTCGCCTGGGCCAAGCAGATGTTTCCCGATGACAGCGATGACATCGCGGTCGGCAAGTTGGCCGACGCGATCTTCGCGGCGTCGCGGGTGGACAATGACGATCCGGTCGCCAACTGGACGGCGCATAACGCGACGCTGCGCGCGCGCACGCAATGGCTGAACGGCCAGCGCTTCCACGCGCTGCATTTCACCGGACCGGGCACCGATCTCACGGTCGGCCTCGCTGATGGCCATGAATGGCAGGGCGGCGCATCCACCGCCAGAAACGGCATCATCTGCAATCCCAACATTCCGACCGAGGAGGTTTTCACGACCCCGCATGCGACCCGCGTCGAAGGTCACGTGCGCAGCACGAAGCCGCTGTCCTATCAAGGCTCGTTGATCGACCAGATCGAGGTTCGCTTCGAGGCCGGCCGCATCGTTGCGGCCCAGGCCGCGCGCGGTCAGGAGGTTCTAACCAAGGTGCTCGATACAGATGAGGGATCGCGCCGGCTCGGCGAGGTCGCGCTGGTGCCGCATTCGTCGCCGATCTCGGCCAGCGGATTGCTGTTCTACAATACGCTGTTCGACGAAAACGCCGCGTGCCATATCGCGCTTGGTCAATGCTACACGAAATGCTTCGTCGACGGTGCGAAGCTGTCGCCGCAGCAGATCGCGGCGCAAGGCGGCAACAAGAGCTTCATCCATATCGACTGGATGATCGGCTCCGGCGAGACCGACATCGACGGCGTCCATGCCGATGGCCGCCGCGTGCCGGTGTTCCGCAAAGGCGAGTGGGCGTAACCGCGCGGCTAAGGCGCCGGAAAGTCGATGCTGCGGAGGATCACGCCGGGCGGCAGCCCTTCCAGTTCGACGGCGTCGAATTTGTGCTGGGCGCGATCCTCGATCTGGCCGCGCAGCTGGAGGAACTGCTGCTCGCGCGCCTGCGGACCGCCGCGCGCCTTGCCGCCGATCCGGTCCATCGCGTCGGTCGAGACGGCGCAGGGCACTTCCACCCCGGCATTCAGCATGGTGAAGCGCACGACCTGACGATCGTCGTCATAAGAACGGAAATCGCCGGGGGTCAGCGGCATCCTCAGCGCTTCTTCTTCGGGGCGGGCGGATCGAGTTCGGCAATCCGCATGTTGCATTCTTCCTTGGTGGCATAGGGACCGGCGACGAAAGTGCCGCTGACCTTGTGACCATACCAGCCGGATTCGACGCCAAGCCGTAACGATTCGTCTTTCAAAACATGACGCGACAACAGATTTTGCATGATGATCTTTCTTTCGTGGTGAGAAATCAGATTTCGGCGTCGAGCCGCGTGAAGTCAGCCAGCACCGCCGCGACCAGCAAACGATGCTGCGAGTCGTCCTTGGCCAACGACGCGACGTAGAGATTGAGAACGTAACGCGCCTTGGCGGCGGCGTCCGGCCATGACGTTGCAGGCACCGCGAGCAATTGCGCCTCAAGTTCGTCCTGCCGTTCGCGCAACGCGCGGCCATTGGCTTCGACATCAGCAAGCACGCGGCGAATATCGGTGGCCTTCTGCGCCGCCATGCCGCGATGGCTGTCGAGATCGACGGGTGCGTCACTCATGGGCGGCATCGGTCATCCAGGCCGCGGTTGATTTGACTGAATCGCGCGCGCCTATCGCCGTCGATCGGTTGGGCGCGAATGCCGGCACTATCAACATCGCGAGACTGGGCCCATTCGCACGCGCCATCTGCCGCGCGCGACGCGCAAGGCCAAGACATCGAGACAAACCTTGCGCCGTTTCCGGCCCAATAGCTACGATTCATTTGCCGCCAGGGCGCGACGAGACCGCGTCCTGACGCTTTACCGCATCCGGGTCCAGGTCTCGCCGCCGCAGATCGGGCCGACGCAGCCTTCGACGCGCAGTCGATCCGGACCGGCGACCGAAATATTGCTGGCATAGGAGTTGCCGTCATCGGCATTGTAGATGGTGCCGGACCATTTATTGAGGCCGACCGGCCGCATGCTGGAGAACAACGACACACCGACCATCGGCCGGTCCTTCAGCGCCGGATTGGGGTTCTTGTCATCGACGGCCGGCTTGCCGGTGGCTGGATCGATCTTGTCGCGGATGGAGACGATGACGCCGCACAAGCCGGCACCGCATTTCGAGACCTTGACGCGCGCGTCGCCAGCCTGCGTCTGCCAGACGCCGGTCGGTTCCACCGGGTCTTGCGCGGACGCCGTGGTCGCGAGGAGCAGGGTGCCCAGAAGGGCGATCGCTGGTCGGGATGTCATCGTCATGCAGAGGCTCCTTTGCCGATGCCCCTGCATAACAAAAACTCCGATTTGTGCAACGCTAGCCCCAGCGCGTGACCTTGATCGCGATCACGGTTGATATTCCGTAGGCGACCATCGCCGCACTGACGAGCGCGAACAACGTCCAGGGCGGCGCGCCGATCGACACCAGCCACCAGCCGCCGAGCGCGACCATCAGCAGCCGCACGGTGCCGGCGATGACGGGGCCGCCGACCTTCGCGGCGCCCTGCGACGAGAAATACATGCAGACGCCGATCCCGAAAAAGCCAAACGCCGGCCCGGCCCAATGGAAATAGCTCGATGCCGCGGCGGCGACGGCGGGATCGTCGGTGAACAGTGAGATCCACAAGGTCGGCCAGATGGCGACAATCAGGCCGACGCCGCCGACCACGATCGCCGCGCACAGGCCCGCCGTCCATGCGACGCGGCGCGCGCGCGACACGAGACCCGCGCCGATCGCCATGCCGACCATCGGGATCGACGCGACGCCGAACGCGAAGGCGATCGGAATCAGCAGGAATTCCAGCCGCGAGCCGATGCCGTAGCCGGCCAGTGTCGCGGTGCCGAAACCGGCGAGAATTTTGGTGAAGATCAGGATCGTCAGCACGGTTTGCAGCGGCGACAGGCATGACACCGCGCCGACGCGCAGGATATCCATGAACATGGTCCGCTCGAACTTGAACGCGGAGAGCTTCAGCGTCAGTCGGCTGCGGCCGCTGGCGAGAATCCACAGCAAAAACAGCGTGCCGAGCGCGAAGGCGACCATCTGGCCGGCGGCGACGCCAGCCATGCCGAGTCGCGGCAGCCCGCCGAGGCCGAGGCCAAGCCCGCCGCCGACCACGACTTGAATCGCGGCGACCCCGATCAACACCAGCGACGGCAGGCGCATGTCGCCGGTGCCGCGCAGCACCGAGGCCAGCGTGTTGACGAGCCAGATGCCGGTCGCCCCGGCAAACAACACATGCGAATAGGCCAGCGCCTGATTCAGAACCTCGCCGCGCCCGCCAAGCATGGCATAGAACGCGCCGCCGAACGCCAGCATGACGACGGTGAACAACAGGCCGGCGCAGGTCCCGATGATCACGGCGTGCAGCGCCAATGTCGCGGCGCGGTCACGGTCGCCGGCGCCGAGCGCGCGGCTGATCGCGGACGACACGCCGCCGCCCATCGCGCCGGCCGACATCATCTGCGTCAGCATCGTGAACGGAAACACCAGCGCGATCGCCGCCAGCGGCTCGGTGCCGAGTCGGCCGATGTATGACGTTTCCGCCACCGCGACCAAGGCGGTGCCGAACATCGCGATCGAATTCGGCAGCGCCAGCTTCAGCATCGTCGGCAGAATGGGCGCCGTGAGAAGCCCGCTGGTGGCGGCGAGCTTCGGCCTGGTGGCGGCCAACAAGGCCGCGTCAGGCTGGATGTTGATCGTGGCGCCGATCGGAGAGTCGATGGTCATGCGAGACTTTCCGGGCCGAGGCCGCGCGACGGAATGAAAGAATGACGTTCAACATACTATGAACTTGCGCGGCAGTGCCATGCCCACGAAAGCAGGGATCACCACGGCAAACCGCATAGGTCGATGGCGCCTTCGCGCGGCGCGTTCTTGACGTCGAAGACGTACGGGGTCATGACCTCGAACCGGATTCGCGCGCCGGCCTGCTCGGCCATGATGACGCCGTCGAAGCGGTGCCAGCCGCGCGCCTCGTAGAAGGCGAAGTTATGCGGCTCGCAAAACAACAACGCGAAATCGATCGCCTCGCGATCGCGAATGGTCCGGACGGCGGCGTCAAGCCCGATGCTGGCATAGCCGCTGCGGCGATGGTCGGGATGCGTGGCGACACCGCCGATGCCAGCGATCGCATGTTTACGGCCCTTCCACAGCACGGTCCTGAAAACTAGGCCGACGTGACAAACCACGTCGTCGGGCGTCTCGACCAGCACGCGCAGATCGGCTTTGGCCCATTCGATATGGCCCCATGACGATTTCGCGACCTCGGCACTTGGCCACACCGCTTCCAGCAGCGGCTTGGCGTAGGGCCAGCCAACGTTACCGGAGACGATATCGATTTCGATGCTCATGGCCGTCTCCATTCTCGCGTAACGCGGACCACGCATGATATCGCGGCGGATGGTCAAGCGTCGCCGCCGATGCCAGAATAGGACAAATCATCTGCCGGGACGACATTCGATGACACAGGCTCAGCTCACAAGCTTTCAACGCTGGTCGATTTTAGCCGGGGCGGCCATTCTGCTGAGCCTGGCAATGGGTATGCGACAGAGCTTCGGCCTGTTTCAGCCCTCGGTGATTCGCGATGTCGGCATCACCACAGCGGACTTCTCGCTGGCGACGGCATTGCAGAATGTTGTGTGGGGCGTGTCGCAGCCCATGGTCGGTCTGATCGCGGATCGGTTCGGCGCCCGCTGGGTGATGCTGTCGGGCGTCGTGATCTATGCCGCCGGCCTCGTCATCATGATGATCGCGACGTCCGCGTTGATGTTCACGCTCGGTGCCGGTCTCTGCATCGGCCTCGCTCTGTCGTGCACCGCGTCGAGCATGACGATGACCGTCACCTCGCGCACGGTCACGGCGGCCAAGCGCAGCGTCGCGATGGGCGCGGTGTCGGCGGTCGGATCGCTCGGACTCGTGATCGCATCGCCGCTGGCACAGACGTTGATCTCGACGGCGGGCTGGCAGGTGGCGCTGATCGGCTTCCTCGGCCTGGTCGCGGTGATGTTGCCGGCGGCGTTCTTCGCCGGGCGTGCCGACGAGATCGAACTCGCCAAGGCCGACGAGACCGACCAGAAGATCGGCGCCGTCGTGCAATCGGCGCTGGGCCATTCCGGCTTCGTTGTCATGGCGATCGCGTTTTTTGTGTGCGGATTGCAACTCGTTTTCATCACCACGCATCTGCCGAATTATCTGGCGATCTGCGGGCTCGATCCGTCGCTCGGCGCCACGGCGCTGGCGATCATCGGCCTGTTCAACGTGTTCGGATCCTACGCGTTCGGCTATCTCGGCGGCCGTTATCCGAAGCAGTATCTGCTCGGTGGCATCTACATTGTGCGTTCGGTGTCGCTGGCGGCGTATTTCTGGTTTCCGGCCAGCGCCGCCTCGACGATGGTGTTTGCCGCGATCATGGGCTCGCTGTGGCTGGGCGTCGTGCCGCTGGTCAACGGTCTCGTCGCGCAGCTGTTCGGCCTGCGCTTCATGGCGACGTTGACGGGCATCGCCTTTCTCAGCCATCAAGCCGGCTCGTTCATCGGCGCCTGGGGTGGTGGCATGATCTACGATCGGCTCGGCAGTTACGATCGCGCCTGGCAGGCGGCGGTGTTGATTGGCCTGATCGCCGGTGCGTTCCAGATCTTGATGAACGTGCGTCCGCCGATCCGGCGCGACGACGCCGCCACGGCGCTGCCCAGCGCGGCGTAAACGGCACAGGCGGCGGACGTCATTGGACCATTACCGGGAACCATCTATAAGAGCTCCTGTTGAACCATATCCCCCACGATAGCGGATGACATCCCATGACCTTTACGCTTCCCGATCTGCCTTACGCCCATGACGCGCTTGCGCCGCACATGTCCAAGGAGACGCTTGAGTATCATCACGACAAGCATCATCAGGCCTATGTCACCAACGGCAACAACGCGATCAAGGGCACCGAATTCGAGGGCAAGTCTCTCGAAGACATCGTCAAGGGCTCGTTCGGCAAGAACCCGGCTGTGTTCAACAACGCCGGTCAGCATTACAACCATCTGCACTTCTGGAAGTGGATGAAGCCGAATGGCGGCGGCACCAAGCTGCCCGGCGTCCTGGAAAAGAAGATCACCGAGGATCTTGGCGGCTACGACAAGTTCAAGGCCGATTTCGCGGCCGCTGGCGTCGGCCAGTTTGGTTCGGGCTGGGCCTGGTTGCAGGTCAAGAACGGCAAGCTGGAAATCGCCAAGACGGCGAATGGCGAGAACCCGCTGGTGCACGGCGCGGTGCCGATTCTCGGCGTCGATGTCTGGGAGCATTCGTATTACATCGACTACCGCAATGCCCGACCGAAATATCTGGAGGCGTTCATCGACCACCTCGTCAATTGGGACTACGTCGAGGAGATGTATTCCAAGGCGAAGGTCTAAGGCTGCCTGTCCCGGACGCTGAGCAGCCGTTTTCTGCTGCTCTGGAAGGCCGGGACGTTGACGGCAAATCCGTCACGGCCTCGGATCGGCGCAGCAGCCCTAGTGCAGCAGCTGGTCCGGGGCCCGTTCGTATCTGGCGTCGGCATTGCCGCGCAACTGCATCGTCGGACGGGCCATGAGCTACCTTCTTGTCTTTGTCGGCGGCGGTCTCGGCTCGGTGCTGCGTTATGCGTTGACGATGGCGGCGGGCAAAGCGTTCGGGCCGCATTTTCCGTGGGGCACATTCCTCATCAACATCACGGGCTCGACGGTCATGGGCCTGATCGCCGGCTATCTCGCCTTCAAGGGCGAGACCGCGCAGCCGTGGCGGATCTTCCTCATGACCGGCATCCTCGGCGGCTACACGACGTTCTCGGCCTTCTCGCTGGACGCGGCGGTGCTTTACGAGCGCGGCGAGATCGCTCTGGCGCTGGCATATGTCCTGGGCTCGGTCCTGATGGCGATTAGCGGGCTGTTCGCCGGGCTGGCGCTGGTTCGCAGCTTGAGTTGAAACCACCCGGATAGACTCTGCCTATGTAATATTATAACATCCGCCCATGCCGCACGCCCCACCGCCCCACGAGCATCATCACGCCCCCGGCGTGCCCCATCCGGCGCAAGCGGCGCCGTGGTCGTTGCTGCGGATGGCGCTGCCCGCGCGGCTTGGGATGGCGGCGCTGATCGCGGCCGGGCTCTGGGCCCTCGTTCTCGTGGCGATGCGCTGACATGACCGCACAACTCACCTTTCGTGATCTGACGCTGGGCTATGACCGCCATCCGGCGGTGCATCACCTGTCCGGCGCGATCGCCTCTGGCGCGCTTTTGGCGCTGGTTGGCCCAAACGGCGCCGGCAAATCGACGCTCCTGCGCGGCATCGTCGGCATCCTCAAACCGCTCGGCGGCGCGATCGACCGCGCCGGTCTCGGCGTGCGCGACATTGCTTATCTGCCGCAGACCGCCGATATCGACCGCACGTTTCCGATCTCGGTATTCGATTTCACGGCGACCGGATTGTGGCGCACGACCGGCCTGTTCGGTGGCCTCGGCAAAGCGCACACGAAACGCATCACGCAGGCGCTCGGCGCGGTTGGCCTCAACGGGTTTGAAAATCGCGGCATCGGCACGCTGTCCGGCGGACAGATGCAGCGCATGCTGTTCGCGCGCGTGTTGTTGCAAGATACCCGCGTCATCGTGCTCGACGAACCCTTCAACGCCATCGATGCCAAGACCACGGCCGATCTCATGCTGCTGATCCAGCGCTGGCATCATGAGGGCCGCACGGTGGTCGCGGCGCTGCACGATATGGACCTCGTCCGCACGCAGTTTCCGCAGACGCTGCTTTTGGCGCGCGGCGCGGTCGCGTGGGGCCGGACGGTCGACGTGCTGACATTGGATAATCTCGGCATCGCGCGAAAGATGTGCGAGGCGTTCGATGATGGCGCGTCGCCTTGCGCGGCCGACGTTCCGCACACGCGCGCGGCATGACGAGATCCAGCCAGCCGCGAACTTCAAATAGACCGCGCTGCGAAGCGTTGTCCGGACCGTCACGAAGGCTTCGCCGATCGTCGCGCCGCCTTCGGCAACGGGGTTCGTCCATGCGTGTCCAAGCGGTCTGATGTTTGACATGATCTACGATGCGCTGATCGCGCCCTTCACCGAATTCGAGTTCATGCGCCGCGCATTGGCGGCCGTGATCGCGCTGGCGCTGGGCGGCGCGCCGATCGGCGTGTTCCTGATGCTGCGGCGGATGAGCCTCGTCGGCGACGCGATGGCGCATGCGATCCTGCCCGGCGCGGCGATCGGCTTTCTCGTCTCCGGTCTCAACCTCTTCGCGATGACGTTCGGCGGATTGGTCGCCGGCTTCTCGGTGGCATTGCTCGCCGGTCTCGTCTCGCGGGTGACGGAGATCAAGGAGGATGCCTCGCTGGCGACGTTCTATCTGGTCTCGCTCGCGCTGGGCGTGACCATCGTGTCGATGCGCGGCACCAATATCGACCTGCTGCATGTGTTGTTCGGCAATATCCTGGCGATGGACGATCAGACGCTGCTGGTGATCGCGTTCAACGCCACGATCACGCTGATCGCGCTCGCGGTGATCTATCGACCGCTGGTGATCGAATGCGTCGATCCGCTTTATCTGCGCACCGTCAGCCGCGCCGGCGCGCCGGCGCATCTGGCGTTTCTGGCGCTGGTCGTTATCAACCTCGTCAACGGCTTTCACGCGCTCGGCACGTTATTGGCGGTGGGGCTGATGGTGCTGCCCGCCGGCATCGCGCGGTTCTGGTCGCGTGACATCACCGGCATGATCGGCATCGCGGTTTTGAGCGCGGCCATCTCCGGCTATTGCGGGCTGGTGCTGTCGTTTCTGACCAAGGTGCCGTCAGGCCCGGCGATCATTCTCGTCGCCGCGGCGATCTACATCGTCTCGGTGCTGTTCGGCAATGTCGGCGGCATCGTGCGGCAAATGTTTCCGGGACGTCATCTCGAGGCTTAGTATGATTTTGACATCCGCTCATCCCCGCGCCAGCGGCGAACCAAACCTTGCGACGCAGGCATTGTCGCGCGCGACCCCGTCTGGCGCGAGCCGAGTGGTCGTCGCCCTGCTCGCTGTCCTCGCCTTCGCATCGTCGGCCGCCGCGCAAAACCGACTGCCTGTCGTCGCGAGTTTTTCAATCATCGGCGATTTCGTCCGCGAGGTCGGCGGCGATCGCGTCAGTAGCACCAATCTGGTCGGCCCGAACGGTGACGCGCATGTCTATACGCCGTCACCCGCCGACGCCAAGACGATCGCGGATGCAAAGCTGGTGATCGTCAATGGCCTCGGTTTCGAGGGTTGGCTGCCGCGCCTCGTCAAATCCTCCGGCAGCAAAGCCAAGATCGTCGCGGCCAGTGACGGCATCGCCTCGCGTAGAGCCGGCCGCGATCCGCATGCATGGCAGTCCGTCGCGAATGCCAAAATTTACGTCGCCAACATTCGCGACGCGCTGACCTCCGCCGATCCGGCCGGCGCCGATGCCTACCGATCCAACGCCGACGCCTATCTCAAAAAACTCGATGCGCTCGATGCCGAGATTCGCGCCGCCGTGGCGACGATTCCGCCCGAGCGCCGCAAGGTGATTTCCAGCCATGACGCTTTCGGCTATTTCACCGACGCCTATGGCATCGCCTTCATTGCGCCGCTCGGCACCTCGACCAATTCGGAGGCCGGCGCCAAAGACCTCGCGGCCATCATCCGGCAGGTCAAGGCCAGCAAAATTCCGGCCGTCTTCCTGGAACAGGTCAGCGATCCCAGATTGATCGCGCGGATCAGCGCCGAAACCGGGGCCGCGATCGGCGGCACGCTGTATTCGGACACGCTGACGGCGGAAAACGGCGACGCCCCCACTTACATTGCCATGGTCACGCATAATATAAGAACGCTGACGCGCGCTCTGGCGAAGTAGCGGCGCTCCCCCGGAGAAATCATGTCTGAACCGACCCATTCCAAAATTCCCGTCACGGTGCTGACCGGCTATCTCGGCGCCGGCAAGACCACGCTGCTGAACCGCATTCTGTCGGAGAACCACGGTAAGAAATACGCCGTCATCGTCAATGAGTTCGGCGAGATCGGCATCGACAACGATCTGATCATCGGCGCGGACGAGGAAGTCTTTGAGATGAACAATGGCTGCGTCTGTTGCACCGTGCGCGGCGATCTCGTCCGCATTCTCGACGGGTTGATGAAGCGCAAGGGCAAGTTCGACGCCATCATCGTCGAGACCACCGGCCTCGCCGATCCGGCGCCGGTCGCGCAAACATTCTTCGTCGATGAGGACGTGCAGGCCAACGCGCGGCTTGACGCGGTGGTGACGGTCGCCGACGCCAAGTGGCTCGCGGATCGTTTGAAGGATGCGCCGGAGGCCAAGAACCAGATCGCCTTCGCCGACGTCATTGTGCTGAACAAAATCGATCTGGTGTCGAAGGCCGAGCTGGCCGAAGTCGAGGCGCGGATTCGCGCGATCAACCCCTACGCCAAGCTGCACCGCACCGAGCGTTGCGCCGTGGCCCTGTCCGACGTGCTCGAGCGCGGCGCGTTCGATCTCGATCGCATTCTCGAAATCGAGCCGGAATTTCTGCACGCGGACGATGGTCACGATCACGATCACGCGCATCATGGTCACGACCACGACCATTCGCATGGCGGGCTGAAACATTATCACGACGAGGACATGCAATCGCTGTCGCTGCGTTCCGATGTGCCGCTCGATCCGACCGTGTTCATGCCGTGGCTGCAGGATCTTGTCGCCAAGGAAGGTCAGAAGATTCTGCGCTCCAAGGGTATTCTGTCGTTTCGCGATGACGACGACCGCTACGTATTTCAAGGCGTCCACATGATGCTGGAGGGCGACCATCAGCGGAAGTGGAAGGATGACGAGAAGCGCGAAAGCCGGCTCGTCTTCATCGGTCGCGATCTGCCTGAAGATCTGATCCGCGGCGGCTTCGCGCGCTGCATTCCGCAATGACGATGTCGTTTGAATCGCAGGACACGGCTTCGATCGTATCGGTCACCGACCATGTCGTGCCGATCGCGATCGGCGCGCCTGTCATGGCCGTGCACTTTCTCGGCGAAACGCCGGTGTTCATCGGTAACGAGGAGACCGCGACAGTCGTTCAGCCCGATGCGACAGCGAACAAGGTTGATCTGCATGCCGGCGCGATGCTGTGCACGGTCAGTGACGGCAAGCGCGTCATCACCGGCGGCGACGACGGCAAGGTCGTCGCCCTGAATGCGAAGGGCGAAACCACCACGATCGGGCGCGACGCCAAGCATCGCTGGATCGACAGCGTCGCGGTCCATCCTGACGGCGCGATCGCCTGGTCGGCCGGCAAGACCGCTCACGTCCTGAGCGCGAAAGGCGAAATGAAGACCTTCGATGCGCCCTCGACGGTAGGCGGTCTGGCATTCGCGCCGAAAGGGTTGCGACTCGCCATCGCGCATTACAACGGCGTCACGCTGTGGTTTCCGAACATGGCCGCGGCGCCGGAGCGGCTCGAATGGCAGGGTTCGCATCTCGGTGTCACGTTCAGCCCGGACAATAAATTCCTCGTCACCACGATGCACGAAACGGCGCTGCACGGCTGGCGGCTCGCGGACCACCGCCACATGCGGATGACCGGCTATCCAAGCCGGGTGCGGTCGATGGCATGGAATGCCGGAGGCAAGCATCTGGCGACATCGGGTGCCGATACCGTGATCATCTGGCCGTTCGCGAGCAAGGACGGGCCGATGGGCAAGGAGCCGGCGATGCTCGCGCCGCTGAAGGCGCGCGTCTCGGCTGTGGCGTGCCATCCGAGGCAGGATATCCTCGCGGCGGGCTATACCGACGGCACCGTGTTGATGGTGCGGATGCATGACGGCGCCGAGATTCTCGTGCGCCGCAACGGCGGCGCGCAAGTGGCGTCGTTGGCATGGAGCGCCAGCGGCAGGCTACTGGCCTTCGCCGCGCACGATGGCGAAGCCGGATTGCTGACCGTTTAAGCCGTCGGGTTGCGTTGCGGCAACATGGTGAAGGAACCTTGGCGCATCGGTTTCGTTGAATGTTCGCGTCAACAAACCGGGTGAACACAATGCCCATGATCCACGGGAAGAGTGCCTTGAAGCGCGAGCTGTTGCTGGCGGCCGCGATTGTCAGCGTCGGTGCATTGATTTCCGGCGTGTCGATTGCGCAGATCGCGCATCATCAGCACGATCAACTGGCCCAGGCGACACCGCAGCCGCTGCAGTCGACGCCAGGGCATGAAACCAAGCCCGCCGAACCGGCATCGACAACCGGGACGTCAGGCGCACGCCCGCATGAGGTTTCGCCGCAGCCGGCGCGACCGGATAGCGATGCGGCGGGGTCTGGCGCAACGCCGGCTCTGCCAGCGGCACCGCCCGAGAAGGTTGCCGACCCGATCCCGGCCAAGTGATTTCAGCGATCGATAATCAATGCCCGGCACGAGCCGGGCATTTTTGTTTGCAGGCTAAAGCGCTTCGGCACACGCTGCTGTCACCCCCGCCAGGGCGGAGGGCCCAGAGGCCAATAGCCTCGTGGCTGATGACGGTCGCGGTCAGAGCGACCGCCTACCTGACCAGCACATTTCGGAACTGCCACGGGTCGGACGTATCGATATCTTCCGGAAACAGGCCGGGACGATCGGTCAGCGGTGTCCAGTCGGTATAATAGCCCTTCACCGGACCGAGATAAGGCGACTGGATTTCGAGGCAGCGGCGGAAGTCCATCTCGTCGGCCTCGACGATGCCGGCTTGCGGATTTTCCAGCGCCCACACCATGCCGGCCAGAACCGCGGACGACACCTGCATGCCGGTCGCGTTCTGATACGGGCAGATCGCGCGGGTTTCCTCGATCGACAGCTGCGAGCCGAACCAGTAGGCGTTCTTGCTGTGGCCGTAGATCAAAACGCCGAGTTCATCGATGCCATCGACGATCTCGTTCTCGTCGAGGATCTTCCAGTCCGACTGCATCTTGCCGGTTGCGCCGAACATTTCATGCAGCGACAGCACAGCGTCGTTGGCGGGGTGATAGGCGTAATGGCAGGTCGGGCGATACACGACATTCTGGCCGTCGCGCACGGTGAGATAATCCGCGATCGAGATCGACTCGTTATGGGTGACGAGGAAACCGTATTGCGCGCCGGGCGTCGGGCACCATGAGCGCACCCGGGTGTTGGCGCCGGCCTGCAACAGATAGATCGCGGCGCCGCAACCCTGATCGTGCTTGCGGCCATTGTCGGGCATCCATTTTTCGTGCGTGCCCCAGCCCAGTTCGGCCGGCTGCAGGCCTTCGGACACGAAGCCCTCGACCGACCAGGTATTGACGAATACGTCCATCGGCTTCGGCTTGTCGGCGCGCTGGGTGTCGCGCTCGGCGATGTGGACGCCCTTGACGCCGAGCTTGTGCGCGAGCTGGCCCCAACCCTCGCGGCTCTTGGGTTCGTTGAATTCAGTGCCGGTGTCGCGCGCGATGTCGAGCAGCGCCTGCTTCACGAACCACGACACCATGCCGGGATTGGCGCCGCAGGTGGAGACGGCGGTGGTGCCGCCGGGGCTCTTGTGCTTGGCGGCGAGCAGCGTCTCGCGCAGCGCGTAGTTCGAGCGCTTCTCCGGGCCGGCGCTCTTGTCGAAATAGAAGCCGAGCCACGGCTCGATGACGGTGTCGATATACAGCGAGCCGATCTCACGGCACATCTCCATGATATCGACCGAACACGTATCGACAGACAAGTTGACGCAGAACCCCTGGCCGCCGCCCGCGGTCAGCAACGGCACCAACACCTCGCGATAATTGTCGCGGGTGATGGCCTGCTGCAAGAACGTCACGTTGTGCTGCTTGGCGATCTCACCGTCTGCGTTCGGATCGAGGATGACGAAGCGCGATTTGTCATAGTCGAAATGGCGCTCGATCAGCGGCAGTGTGCCCTTGCCGATCGATCCGAAGCCGATCATCACGATCGGGCCTGAGATCTTTGCGTGAATGGGATGGGCGGTCATTAATCTATCTCCGGTCAGTCCGGGGCGCCACCGCCGCTTGGCGGTCGCGAACCCGGACTCTGGTCATGGTCATCTTGATGAGATTCCGGGATCGCTCGTAGCGGGCTGCGGGCGCCCCGGAATGACGGCTCTTGCATTTTATTTAGGAACGACGCTTCGCCGTCACTTCGATTTCGATCTTCATTTCGGGCTTGTAGAGCCCGGCCACCACCAGAAGCGTCGCCGCCGGGCGGATTTCGCCAAGGTGCTGGCCGCACACCGCCAGCACCGCGTCGGCATCCCTGGCATCGGTGACGTAGTAGTTCGCGCGAACGATGTCGGCGATGTCGAAGCCGGCATCTTTCAGCACGCCGGCGATGGTCTTGAAGCAGTTCTGTGTCTGCGCCGTGACATCGTCCGGCAATGTCATGGTGGTGTAATCATAGCCGGTGGTGCCGGAGACGAAGGCGAACTCGCCATCGATCACCGCGCGGCTGTAACCGGCGGTCTTCTCGAGGGGATATCCGGTGGAGATCAGGCGACGGGTCATTTGGCGCTCTTGCTGCGATGAGAGCCTCGCAATGCCGGGTATTGGGCGTGAAATCAAGCCGCGGCGGATCGCCGCCGACGGAGGATGTCCAGCACGATCATCACCGCGAGCGTTAAAAACAGCACCGTCGTCATCGCGGGGCGCGTGACGTTGCGGGCGCGGGTGTCGCGGCCAAACGGGCCCGTCGGCAGATCGATCAGTTTCATGATGGGGGTACTTTATTGCGCAACGCGACAGAGCAGAACGCGACGCGGAGATTGAACCGCGGCTGCCGTTCGTGATCGCGGGATGGCGAGTGCCGAGGCTGCCTCTCCCGCAAGCGGTGGAGGCAGCCGATCGAGCGGCTCAGATGTGGTACGTCTTCAGCGGCGGGAAACCATTGAAGGCGACCGCCGAATAGGTCGACGTGTAAGCGCCGGTGCCGTCGATCAGCAGCTTGTCGCCGATCTCAAGCGTCACCGGCAACGGATACGGCAGCTTCTCGTACATCACGTCGGCCGAATCGCAGGTCGGGCCGGCGAGCACGCAAGGCGCCATCTCCGCGCCGTCATGCGGCGTGCGGATGGCGTAGCGGATCGACTCGTCCATCGTCTCGGCGAGCCCGCCGAACTTGCCGATGTCGAGATAGACCCAACGCACGTCGTCCTCGTCGCTCTTCTTCGAGATCAGAACGACCTCGGTTTCGATGATGCCGGCATTGCCGACCATGCCGCGACCCGGCTCGATGATGGTCTCCGGAATCGCGTTGCCGAAATGCTTGCGCAGCGCGCGGAAGATCGACCGGCCGTATTGCACAACCGCCGGGACTTCCTTGAGATATTTGGTCGGGAAACCGCCGCCCATATTGACCATGGACAGGTTGATCCCGCGCTCCGCGCAATCGCGGAACACCGACGACGCCATCGCCAGCGCGCGATCCCACGCCTTCACCTTGCGCTGCTGCGAGCCGACATGGAACGAGATTCCATAAGGCTCCAAGCCCAGACGCTTGGCGAGGTCGAGCACATCGACCGCCATTTCCGGATCGCAACCGAACTTGCGCGACAGCGGCCATTCCGCGCCGGCGCAATCGTACAGGATGCGGCAGAACACCCGGGCGCCGGGGGCGGCGCGGGCGATCTTCTCGACTTCCGCGGTGCAATCCACCGAGAACAGGCCGATGCCGAGCGCGTGGGCGCGGGCGATGTCGCGCTCTTTCTTGATCGTGTTGCCGAAGGAGATGCGGTCGGGCGTGGCGCCCGCGTCGAGCGCCATCTGGATTTCCTGCACCGACGCGCAGTCGAAGCACGACCCCATCGCGGCAAGCAATGACAGCACCTCCGGCGCGGGATTTGCCTTCACGGCGTAGAACACGCGCGAATCCGGCAGCACCTTGGCGAAGGTCTGATAATTGTCGCGCACGACGTCGAGATCGACGACGAGGCACGGTTCGAGATCGTTGCCGGCGTCACGGCGGGCCCGAAGAAAGTCTTGGATACGATTGGTCATAGCACCCTCCGAACGCGCCCAGCGACGGGACCGCATTCAAAAATGATCTCGGCTCAAAGCAATCCGGCCACGACGCGCGATGGAGGCGCGGCATAGCAAATCGCTCAGACCGAATAGTGCTGCCGTGGATTGGTTGGGGGTGACCCGACCGCACACCTGGCAATGAAGGACAAGCCTCTTCGGTAATCGCGCCGGCTGTTGGAAAGCCGGCAGAGACCAAAAAAGCCCGATCCGTCGTTGCTTTAAGTCGCGTCCCCCGTTGAGAGCGGGGTGCGCCGGTTCGCCTCCGGCTGCCAGTCACGGTTGCAAGGATCGAAGTTACCTTCAACGGCATCTCTGGAGAGAGATGCTGGCCTTTCGCGAATGATCCGCGATCGACCCTCGGCTTCTTCGTCCCTTGGCGGCTGTCCGGCCTCTTGTCCGGATACCTACCGACTGACACACGACCACAGGCACGTGCGAAATTGGGCAAGAGGGGAGATAGGGCGTTTGTCCCCCCTTCGCAACATCTTTCTTGCCTTGTCGGCAAAATTCTCAAATGCAAGTTCACGCTGTGGGGCAGCGGCCGCTTGAACGTGAACGATTGTTAAGATTTGTCCGGAAACTGGCGGTTTATGACAGCTTCGCCCACCGGCAATGACGGTGGTGCATGGACACGCGCGTCAGCGCGTGAACGGCTCGATGCGTTTGGCATTGCGGATGAAGCCGACCATGATCGCCACGCCGCTCAGAAACAGCACGACCTGCAAGATGTGCTCGCCCATCGTGTCGAGGCCGAACAGAATCGACAGCGCCCAGCCGCCCGCGAACGCCGCGCCGAACACTTCCGCGCCGATCAGGATCGCGGCGGAGAGGACGGTGATGACGTTCGGCCAGTCGATCTTGCGGGCGCGGCTCGTGGACGGGGTGGCCATGGTCTAGAGTTCCTGGTTGCGACGGCAATCTCTGCGAAAACCCGATCGCTCGCAAGTGTTGCGGCTCAAAAAAGCCCGATCGCGTGCTATATGTCGCGTATCCCATTCGGCGAAGAACCAGGATTTTTGATGTCAGACGCGCCCGCTTCGGCCACCTCCGATAATCCGCTGCTTCAAGCCTGGCAGACGCCGTTCGAGACGCCGCCGTTCGATCGGGTGGTCCCCGAGCATTTCCTGCCCGCTTTCGAGCAGGCCTTCGCCGATCATGCCGCCGAGATCGCCGCGATCACCCACGATCCGGCGACGCCCGATTTCGCCAATACGATCGTGGCGCTGGAACGCGCCGGCAAGCTGCTCGGCCGGGTGTCGGCGGTGTTTTACGACTTGGTCTCCGCGAATTCGAATCCGGCCTTGCTGGAAATCGACAAGGACGTGTCGATGCGTCAGGCGCGGCACTGGAATCCGATCATGATGAACGCGGTGTTGTTCGGCCGCATCGCCGCCTTGCATGAGAACCGCGCGACGTTGGGTCTCACCGCCGAGCAGATGCGCCTGCTTGAGCGGACCTATACGCGCTTTCGTCGCGCCGGCGCCGGCCTCGACGACGTCGCCAAAACGCGCATGGCCGAAATCAACGAACGGCTGGCGCATCTGGCGACGACGTTCAGCCATCATCTGCTCGGCGACGAGCAGGACTGGTTCATGGAATTGTCAGGCGATGATTTCGCCGGCCTGCCTGCCAGCTTCGCGGCCTCGGCCCGCGCGGCGGCCACCGAGCGCGGCATGGATGGCAAGGCGATCATGACACTGTCGCGCTCCTTCGTCGAGCCATTCCTCAAGGGCGCGACGCGTCGGGATTTGCGCGAGAAGGTGTTCAAGGCGTTCACCGCGCGCGGCGACAACGGCAACGACCACGACAACAACGATGTCATCGTCGAGATTCTCGCGTTGCGCGAGGAGACCGCGAAGATATTGGGCTTCCCGACTTACGCCGCCTACAAGCTGGAAGATTCGATGGCGAAGACGCCGGCGGCCGTGCGCGGCCTCCTGGAGCGGGTCTGGAAGCCGGCGCGCGCCCGCGCGATGGCCGATCGCGATGCGCTCCAACAACTGATCGTGGAGGAGGGCGGCAATTTCGCGCTCGCCGCGTGGGACTGGCGTTTCTACGCCGAGAAACTGCGCCAGCGTCGCGCCGATTTCGACGATGCGGCGATCAAACCCTACTTCACGCTTGATGCGATGATCGACGCATCCTTCTACACCGCGACGCGGTTGTTCGGCCTGACCTTCAATGAGCGCCACGACATTCCGGTCTGGCATCCCGACGTTCGGGTGTGGGAAGTGAAGGACGCCGATGGCGCGCACAAGGCGTTGTTCTACGGCGATTACTTCGCGCGCGCCTCGAAGCGTTCCGGCGCGTGGATGACATCGCTGCGCGATCAGCAAAAGCTCGACGGCGATGTCGCGCCGTTGATCCTCAACATCTGCAACTTCTCCAAGGGCGCCGACGGCCAGCCATCGTTGTTGTCGCCCGACGACGCGCGGACGCTGTTCCATGAGTTCGGCCACGGCCTTCACGGCATCCTGTCGAATGTGGTCTATCCGTCGCTGTCCGGCACGTCGGTCTTCACGGATTTCGTCGAACTGCCGTCGCAGCTCTACGAGCACTGGCAGGAGCAGCCGCAACTGTTGCAGAAATTCGCCAAGCATTATCAGACCGGCGAGCCGCTGCCGGACGATCTGCTCCAGCGCTTCATCAAGGCGCGTAAATTCAATCAGGGTTTCGCGACCGTCGAGTTCGTGTCGTCGGCGTTGATCGATCTGGAATTCCACAGCCAGCCGGCGTCGGCGTCGCGTGACGTCCGCGCCTTCGAGAAGAAGGAGCTTGCGAAGATCGGCATGCCGGCGGAGATTTCGCTGCGGCACCGGCCGCAGCAATTCGGGCATATTTTCTCCGGCGATCATTATGCGGCGGGCTATTACAGCTACATGTGGTCCGAGGTGATGGACGCCGACGCTTTCGGCGCCTTCGAGGAAGCCGGCGACATCTTCGATGCCACGGTCGCCAAGCGGCTGCACGACGACATCTATTCGTCGGGCGGGTCGCGCGATCCGGAGGATGCTTACATCGCGTTTCGGGGTCGCGTACCTGAACCCGATGCGCTGCTGCGCCGTCGCGGCTTGCTCGATACGCCGGAGGCCGCGTGATGCGTCGCGCTGTTCGCGCCGCGGTTACCGGCCTCGCGTTGCTGTTGGCTTGCGCCGCGCCGGCCGCCGCGCATCCGCACGTCTTCGTGACGGCGGCGAGCGAAATCATCTACGCCCCGGATGGCGCGATGACGGGCGTGCGCCACGTATGGACGTTCGACGACATGTTCTCGGCCTATGCGTTGCAAGGCCTCGAGACCAAGACCAAGGGCGTCTATACGCGCGACGAGCTGAAGGATCTGGCGCAGACCAATGTCGAGTCGCTGAAGGAATTCGCCTTCTTCACCTTCGCCAAATCCGGCGGGCGCAAATCCAAATTCAACGACCCCGTCGATTATTATCTCGATTACAACGGCACGGCGCTGGTGCTGCATTTCACGCTGCCGCTGAGGGCGCCGCTGAAAACCAAGCAGCTCGCCCTGGAAATCTACGATCCCAGTTACTTCGTCGATTTTTCGCTGGCGAAGGACAATCCGATCCAACTGGTCGGCGCGCCGGCCGGCTGCAAGATGGCGATCGAGCGCCCCAACGATGGCAGCGCCGCTGCCAAGAAGCTCGACGAGAGCACGTTCACGGACGGCGAGAACAGCAATTACGGCGCGATGTTCGCCAACAAGATCACGGTGGATTGCCCATGAGGCTTTCAACTCGGCATTGCGAGCGCGTCACAAAGTGGGCTGTTGCCGATCCGGTGCAACGTCAAGCAATCCATAAGCCGCGAGCATGGCTGGATCGCGTCATCGCATCCATCTCTCACAGAGCGAGGAACCTTGCACCTCGCAATGACGCGGTAACTCGATTTTTCATCATTTTCGCGGTCATGGCTGTGGTTGGCTTAATCGTCGACGCCACTGTCCACACCGCCCTCGCCCAAAATCCGTTTGGTGGACCGCGTCCGCCGGCCGAGCCACAGGCGACCGGCCTCATCGGCTGGCTGCTGGCCAAGCAAGCGGACTTTTACAAGCAGATGTCCGCAACGATCCGCGCCGCGAAATCCGACGGCAGCGCGGTGTGGTCGCTGCTCGGCATTTCGTTTGCCTACGGCGTGTTTCACGCCGCCGGGCCCGGCCACGGCAAGGCGGTGATCTCATCCTACGTCATCGCCAATGAGGAAACCGCGCGGCGCGGCATCGTGCTGTCGTTCGTCTCGGCCTTCATGCAAGCGCTGGTCGCGGTCGTCCTCGTCGGCGTCGGCGCGTGGCTGTTGAACGCGACGGCCAAGACGATGTGCGGCGCCGAGCGTGTCGTCGAAATCGCCAGTTATGTCCTGATCGCCGCGTTCGGCGCGCGGCTGGTCTGGAGCAAGGGCGCGGGATTTATGCGGGCCCTGCGGACGCCGCCGGCGGCAGGCCTGTCACTCGCGCTGGCGACACCCGCGCGGTCGCACCCGCATCATGAGCCTCACGATCATGATGGGTCGGGGAATGGCCACGCCCGCGGCCTGCACAGCGATCACGCTCATCACCACGATCACGCGCATGCGCATGATCATGCCCACGTTCATGATGCGCATTGCGGTCATTCGCATGGCCCGACGCCGGATCAGCTCGCGGGCCCCGGCGGCTGGCGGCGCGGCTTTGGCGCCATCCTCGCGGTCGGATTGCGGCCCTGCTCCGGGGCGATCCTGATTCTGGTCTTTGCGCTGGCGCAGGGGTTGTTCTGGGCCGGCGTCGCCGCCACGTTCGTGATGGGCCTCGGCACCGCGATCACGGTGGCGACGATCGCGGTGCTGGCGGTCTCGGCCAAAGGTTTTGCGCGGCGTTTGGCCGGCGCTGGCGATGGAAATTTCAAGGAAGGGTCTGGCGCGCTAATCATGCGCGGCATCGAATTCGCCGCGGCGGGTCTGGTTCTGCTGGTCGGCGTCGGCCTGTTGCTCGGCTACATCGCCGCGGAACGGGTGACGTGTTTTTGAAGATAGCCCGTAACGACGAACCCGCCGCCTTGTCTTGACAAGGTTTGGTCAACGCGCGATGCCAGCCGCATGTCAATGGTCATTCCCATCGAACGAGGCCGCCCCGCAGCCAGTGCTTCGCGCGCGCGCGTCGGTGTGCTGTTGGTCAATCTCGGCACCCCCGATACCGCCGATGCCGCCGGCGTGCGGGTCTATCTGAAAGAATTTCTCTCCGATCCGCGCGTGATCGAAAATCAGGGCCTGATCTGGAAGGCGGCGCTGAACGGCATCATCTTGCGGACGCGTCCGGCGCGAAAGGCCAAGGACTATCTCAAGATCTGGAATACCGAGCTGAACGAATCGCCGCTGAAAACGATCACGCGCGCGCAATCCGAGAAGCTGGCCGCCAGCCTTCAGGAGCATGGCCATGTGGTCGTCGATTGGGGCATGCGCTACGGCAATCCCTCGATCAAGTCCCGGATCGACGCGCTGACCGCGCAAGGCTGCGACCGCATCCTCGTCGTGCCGCTTTACCCGCAATATTCGGCCGCGACATCCGCGACCGTCTGCGACGAGGCCTTTCGCGTGCTCGGCGAGATGCGGGCGCAGCCGACCCTGCGCGTGACGCCGCCATATTACGTCGATCCGAGCTATATCGCGGCGCTGGCGCGATCGATCGACGATCATCTGAAGACGGTGCCGTTCACGCCGGAACTGATCGTGGCGTCGTTTCACGGCATGCCGCAAAAGTACATCGCCAAAGGCGATCCCTATCAGGCGCAGTGCGTGGCGACGACCGAGGCGTTACGCGCGCATTTGGGACTGGACGCGACCCGGCTGCTGCTGACGTTCCAATCTCGTTTCGGTTTCGACAAGTGGCTGCAACCCTACACCGACAAGACGATCGAGAAACTGGCGAAGGATGGCGTGAGGCGAATCGCGGTGATCACGCCGGGCTTCTCGGCTGACTGCCTCGAAACGCTGGAAGAAATCGCGCAGGAGAATTGCGAGATATTTGAACACGCCGGCGGCACGCAATTCACCGCGATCCCCTGTCTGAACGACAGCGACGCCGGGATGGATGTGATCCGCCAGCTCGTGCTGCGTGAATTGCAGGGCTGGATTTAAGGCTGGATTTAGGGCTGGATTTAGCGTCGATCGCATTCAGGGCACTCGGAACGCGCCCATAGAAATTGACGTCGATGGTCAGCAGATGACGCAGCCAAACAAACGCCCCCGGATTGCTCCGGGGGCGTTTTGATTGGGATGGCGACGAGCTTACCGCCAGCGCGAACGGCGCGGCGGGCGGCTCAGCAGCATGGCCAGCGCGAAGCCGATCCCGCCGGCGATCAACAGCGCGCCGAGTGGATTCTCTTTCACCTGCGAGGTCACGGCGCGGGTGCCGTCGCGATAGACGTCGCTGTCGAGGGCGTCCTTGGCATAGCTGCTCGCCGTGTCAGCGGCATCCTTCACAGCATCCTTGGCCTGACCGTAGAGATTCTGCACGGTGCCGGCCGCCTGACGGGCGTTGCCCGAGGCTTGGGTCTGTGCATCGCCGGTGAGGTCGCCGAACGCGCCCTCGACCTTCCCTGCTACGTCCTTGGCGGCTCCAGTGATCCGGTCCTTATCCATTGTCCATAACTCCCATGAGAGAAATCTCGGCTCTCTAACGGGTGGGATCAGTTCCGGTTCCAACAAACATCCCGCGTCGCGACATGCGCGGAGGGCCTTTGCCGTTGCAAGTTTCGCCGTTGACATGAACGCGCAACGGGCGGACTTTTTGCCTCAAGCAACGCGACGACGGGATGAACCCGCGCGTGGGTTCGGGGAGACGGCCATGACCATCCAGATCACGCCACTGCATCCGCTGTTCGTCGGCGAAGTCTCCGGCGTCGACCTGACCCGGCCGTTGGGCCCCGACGACGCACGCGCCATCGAGGCGGGCATGGACCACTACGCCGTGCTGGTATTTCGCAGGCAGGACATTACCGACGAGCAGCAACTCGCCTTCGCGCGCAATTTCGGCGAGCGCGAGGACTCTCGCGGTGGAAGCGTCGCTAAGAAAGAAGATGCGAGGCTGACCAGCGGCGTCAACGACGTATCGAATCTCGGCAAGGACGGCAAACCGCTGCCGAAGGACGACCGGACGCATCTGTTCAACCTCGGCAATTGCCTGTGGCATTCCGACAGCTCGTTCCGGCCGATTCCGGCGAAGTTCTCGCTGCTGTCCGCGCGCGTGGTGAACCCGAAAGGCGGCAACACCGAATTCGCCGATATGCGAGCGGCGTATGACACGCTCGACGACGAGACGCGCGACGAGATCGCCGACATGATCTGCGAGCATTCGCTGATGACGTCGCGCGGCGCGCTCGGATTCCTCGATTACAGCGACGAGGAAAAGCAGATGTTCAAGCCGGTGTTGCAGCGCCTGGTGCGGCAGCATCCGGTGCATGGCCGCAAGTCGCTCTATCTGTCGTCACATGCCGGCAGCATTCAAGGCATGACGGTGCCCGAGGCCCGCGTGTTGTTGCGCGACCTCAACGAGCACGCGACCCAGCCGCAATTCGTTTACGTGCACAAATGGTCGCTGCATGATCTGGTCATGTGGGACAACCGCCAGACGATGCATCGGGTGCGGCGCTACGATGCGTCGCAGCCGCGTGATATGCGCCGCGCCACGGTGGCCGGCGACGCGCCGACCGTGCAGCAGCAGGCGGCGGAATGACAGCCGGCTAGGACCGGTAATCGCCGTTGATCGCGATATATTCCTTGGTGAGGTCGCAGGTCAGCACGCGATCGCGGCCCTTGCCGAGGCCGAGCGAGACCTTGATCTGGATTTTCGGATTTTTCATCGCGTTGGAGACCTCCGTCTCGTCATAGGATGGATCGCGCGCGCCTTTGCTGGCGACGCGAATGCCGTTGAACGCGATCGAGAGTTTGTCGCGGTCGGCGGGCTCGCCGGCCTTGCCGACGGCCATGACGACGCGGCCCCAATTGGCGTCCTCGCCGGCGATCGCCGTCTTCACCAGAGGTGAGTTGGCGATCGACATCGCGATCTTGCGTGCCGATTTGTCCGACGTGGCACCCTCGACCAGGATCTCGACCAGCTTGCGCGCGCCTTCGCCGTCGCGCGCGACCTGTTCGGCAAGATCGGCGAGAACCGCATTGAAGGCCTTCACAAAGGCCTTCAGCCTTATGTCATTGGCCTTGGTGATCTTGGGCGCGCCATGCGCCGCGGCGGCTCCGGTTGCGAAGGCCAGCAACGTGTCGGAGGTCGATGTGTCGCCGTCGATCGTCACCGCGTTGAACGTATGACCAACACCCGCTTTCAGCAGCGCCTGAAGCGCCGGGGCGGCGATCGGGGCATCGGTGAACACGAACGACAACATGGTCGCCATGTCCGGCGCGATCATGCCGGCACCCTTGGCCATGCCGTTGATCGTCACCTTGGCCTTGCCGAGTTTGACTGTCGCCGTCGCCACCTTGGGAAAGGTGTCGGTGGTCATGATCGCGCGGGCGGCGTCCATCCAACCGCCGGGTCCGGCTGTCTCGGCCAGCGTACCAAGCACACCGTCGAATTTCGTGGCGTCGAGCGGTTCGCCGATCACGCCGGTCGAGGCGAGGAAGATGTCGCTGGTCGTGCAACCCACGGCTTTGGCGGCGATTCTCGCCGTCAGCGCCGTGGAGGATCGCCCGGTTTTGCCGGTAAAGGCATTGGCGTTGCCGGAATTGACGACCAGGGCCTGCGCTTGTCCGCGCTTGAGGATGCCGCGGCACCATTCGACCGGCGCGGAGGCGCATTTCGACGTCGTGAACACGCCGGCGACCGTCGTGCCCTTGTCCATCAGCGCCAGCAGCACGTCGGTGCGGCCCTCGTAGCGAATGCCGGCGGCCGCCGTTGCCAGGCGGACGCCGGCGATTTCCGGCATTTCGGGGACGTGGGTCGGCGCGAGCGGCGACACGGCAGGGGCGGTTTTGGCGGCGGACATGAGGACTTCCGGGATTGTTCGAAGGAAGCCGGTCTGTATCACCTTCGCGCGCGACGCGGCAGGGCCAATCATGCGCCGATCGATGACGTAAAACTGTCGTAGGGGTGGGAATTGGGCGTCAGTCCCGGCGAGTCCGAGGCGCGCCGCAGCATTGCGCCCTGCCGGAGCCACGCCGCGCCCGGACAAGATTCGGAATCTGACTTTCTAAAACGACGTGCCGGCGCGCGGCGGCTTGCCTGTCGTGACCACAGGCTCGCTCGCGATCGGCCCGATCCGCAACGCGGTGATTCGGTTGCGTTCGCGGCGCAGCACGCGGAACCGGAAGCCGTGAAAGGTGAAGCTCTGGCCGCGTTCCGGGATCGAGCGCGCCTCGTGGATGACCAGTCCAGCGACCGTCGTCGCTTCCTCGTCCGGTAGCCGCCAGTCCATCGCGCGATTGAGATCGCGAATCGGCACCGAGCCATCGACGACAACCGAGCCGTCCGGCTGGGCGCGGACGCCGGCAACGGCGACGTCGTGCTCGTCCGAGATGTCGCCGACGATTTCCTCGAGGATGTCTTCCAGCGTCACCATGCCTTCGACTTCGCCATATTCATCGACGACCAACGCAAAATGCGTCTTGCGGCGACGGAAGGCTTTGAGCTGGTCGGACACCGGCCGCATCTCCGGCACGAACCATGGCGGCAGCGCGATCGTGGTGACGTCGATCTTGGAGATATCGCCGTCATGGGCGCGGATCGCGCGCAGCAGATCCTTGGCGTGCAACACGCCGACGATGTTCTCCGGTTTCTCGCGCCATAGCGGAATCCGGGTGTATTCCGTCGCCAGGACCTCCCGCACCAGGTCCTCGGCGGGCATGTCGGCGTTGATCATGACCATCTCGGTGCGGTGAACCATCACGTCCGACACCTGCAGCTCGCGCAGATCGAGCAGGCCGCCCAGCATGTCGCGGTCGACTTTCTCGACGCCGCCCTCGTGATGAATCAGATCGACGGCGCCGCGCAGCCGCTCGGTCGGCGTCAGGATCGGCTGATTGGCCCCGACCTTGATCCCGATCAGCCGCATCAGCACCCGCACGGTCGCCTCGATGACGATCAGCAGCGGCCAGAACAGCAGCACGACGAGTCGCATCGGCCGCGCGATCCGCAGCGAGACCCGGTCCGGCGCGTTGATCGCGATGGTCTTCGGCAGCACCTCGGCGAAGATCACGATCAGAACCGTCATGACGGCGGTGGCGTAGAGCACGCCGACGTCGCCGAACCACGCCGTGAGCACCCCGGTCGCGAGCGCCGATGCGCTGATATTGGCGATGTTGTTGCCCACGAGGAGCGCGCCGATCATGCGCTCGCGCATCGCGAACAATGAGGCGACCACGCCGGCGTCGCGATTGCCCTGCGACGAGAGCCGCATGATGCTGGCGCGCGACGCGCCAGTCAGCGCCGTCTCGCTGGCGGAGAAGAACGCCGACACCAAGAGGCAGCCGATGACGATGGCGAATGACAACCAGTCCATGAAAGTCGTTCCTCGATTGGGTCTCGACGCTGACGCGCGACCATGCCAGAATCCTGTTGAAAACAATAAATAAACCCAGCGATTTTCCCGTTGGAAAAGCCCGCGGCGGCGGTTGCCCTCCGGGGTCCGGCTCGCCATTGTCCGGCCACCAGATGATGTAGTCCGCAAGGCGCCGCTCCAACGGCTTGCCTATCCGTGGTAGTATGCCGACGGGATTCGCATCAGCAACCGGATATCCTGTCGATGAAACTCACCCGCCTTCGCCTGCATGGATTCAAATCATTCGTCGAACCGACCGATTTCCATATCGAGCCGGGTCTGACCGGCGTCGTCGGCCCCAACGGTTGCGGGAAGTCCAATCTGGTCGAGGCGTTGCGCTGGGCGATGGGCGAAACCTCGCACAAATCGCTGCGCGCGACCGACATGGACGCGGTGATCTTCGCCGGCTCCGGCAACCGTCCGTCGCGTAACCACGCCGAAGTGATGATGACGATCGACAATGCCGATCGCTCGGCGCCGGCGGCGATGAATGAGCATGAAATCTTGGAGATTTCGCGCCGGATCGAGCGCGAATCCGGCTCGGTCTATCGCATCAACGGCCGCGATGTCCGCGCGCGCGATGTTCAGATCCTGTTCGCCGACGCCGCCACCGGCGCGCGCTCGCCGGCCTTGGTTCACCAAGGCAAGATCGGTGAAATCATCCAGGCCAAGCCCGAGGCGCGCCGCCGCGTGCTGGAAGATGCCGCCGGTGTCGCCGGGCTTCACGCCCGCCGCCACGAGGCCGAATTGCGCCTGCGCGCCGCCGAAACCAACCTGACCCGCGTCGAGGACGTGATTGGCCAACTAGCCGGTCAGGTCGATGGCCTGAAGAAGCAGGCGCGGCAGGCGATCCGTTATCGCGAGGTGGCGGCCAAGGTCCGCAAGGCCGAGGCGACATTGTTTCACCTGCGCTGGTTGCAGGCGCATACCGATGTTGCCGAATCCGCGCGCGTCCACGAGCTCAATGTTCGCGACCTCGCGGAGCGCACCCGAGAACAGGCCGAATCGGCGCGCATTCAGGCGATCCGCGCGTCCGAACTGCCGGCGTTGCGCGAGGCCGAAGCCCGTGCCGCCGCCGGCTTGCAGCGCTTGACCAATGCGCGCGAATTGCTCGACCGCGAGGAAGTCCGCGCCAAGGAGCGCGTCACCGAGCTCGATCGCCGGCTGACGCAATTCATGGCCGATATCGAGCGCGAGCAACGTCAGGCCGCCGATGCGGATATCGCGCTGGAGCGGCTCAACGCCGAAGATATCGAACTCAAGGACGAAATCCGCTCGCGCGTCGAGAGCCGCAGCGGCGTCGATGAGCGTCTGGCGACCGCCGAGGAAATCCTCGCCGACGCCGAGTTCACCTTCGCCGAACTGACGACGGCGTTGGCGGACCTCACCGCCAAGCGCAATCAATTGCAGAACGGCGTGCGCGGCCATCGTGAGCGGCTTGCCCGGCTCGATCAGGAAATCGGCAATGTCGAGCGCGAGATCGAGGCGCTGACGCAGCAGACATCCGGATTCGGCGATCTTGATATGCTCGCCGCCGTAATGGAGACGACGCAGCAGACGCTGCTGGACATGGAAGCCGCCGTCGCCAATTCGGAGACCGCGCATGTCGTGGCGCGGCAGACGCTCGAAGCGTCGCGCGGCCCGCTCGTCGAGGCCGACAAGCGCGTGCAGCGGCTGGAGACCGAAGCCCGCACGATCTCCAAGATTCTCAACGGCGAAACCAAGAATCTGTGGCCGCCGATCATCGACGGCGTCAACTGCGCCAAGGGTTACGAGAAGGCGCTCGGCGCGGCCCTCGGTGACGACCTCGACGCGCCGGTCGATCCCTCCGCGCCGATGCGCTGGACCGAGAGCGGCTTCACCGAGGCTGATCCGTCGCTGCCCGAGGGCGTCGTGGCCCTCAGCTCCCATGTCGATGCGCCGGTCGAATTGCGTCGGCGCCTGGCGCAGATCGGTGTCGTCGCCAAAGAGCGTGGTGCCGAGCTGGTGTCGCAGCTCAAGGCCGGTCAGCGGCTGGTGTCGCGCGAAGGCGACGTCTGGCGCTGGGATGGTTTCATCGCCGCGGCGCACGCCCCGTCCGGTGCCGCGCGGCGTCTCGCCGAGCGCGCCCGTCTCGGTGATATCGAAGCCGAACTCGACCAGGCGCGGATGGAAGCGGCGGCGCGCCGCGAAGCGCTGGAATATGCCGAAGACGAATTGAAGACCGCGTCGGCGACCGAGGCCGCGTCGCGCGACAGCCTGCGTGCCGCCCGCCGCGAGGTCGACGCGGCGCGCGAGCGCCACGCCAATGCCGAGCGCGAGATCAATCGCCATGCCGCCCGCCGTTCCGCGCTGACCGAGGCGCAGACGCGCCTGGCGGCGGACCGCGCCGAGGCCGAAGCCGCGCATGAGAACGCCGCGAGTGCCCTGGACGAGCTGCCGCCATCCGGCGACGGCGAGGCCCGCATCGCCGCCGTGCGGGGCGAAATCGATGGTCATCGCCGGCTCGCCGCGCAGGTTCGCGCCGAGGCGCAGGCTTTGGCCCGCGAGGCGGAACTGGCTGACAAGCGATTGCAGGCGATCATCGCCGAGCGCAACGAATGGCAGGCCCGCAAGAGCGGCGCCGGCGGCCAAATCGCAACCATCGAGGCGCGGCTCGCCGAGGTCACCAAGGAGCGTTCCGACCTTGAGGACGCGCCGGCCGTGTTCGCCCAGAAGCGCCGCGCGGTCATTTCCGAAATCGAGGAAGCCGAGAGCGCCCGCCGCGTCGCCGCCGACGCTTTGGCGTCCGCCGAAACCGCGATGGCCGACACCGACCGTGCCGCCAAAATCTCGCTCGAAGCTCTCTCCGGCGCGCGCGAGGCGTGCGCCCGCGCCGACGAGCGGATGGAGGGCGCGCGGCGTCGCCTGGAGGACATCGAACGCGAGATCCGTGACATGCTCGAAGTCGAGCCGGAAGGCGTCGCGGCCATGGCCGAGATCAAGCAGGGCGACGATCTGCCGGACCTTCATGTCGTCGAAAGCGACCTCGACAAGTTGCGCAGGGATCGCGAGCGACTCGGCGCGGTCAATCTTCGCGCCGAAGAGGAACTCAACGAGGTCGAGGCCACGCACAACACGCTCGTCACCGAGCGCGATGATCTCGTCGAGGCGATCAAGAAGCTTCGCACGGGCATTCAGAGTCTCAACAAGGAAGCCCGCGAGCGTTTGCTGACCTCGTTCGAGATCGTCAACGGCCACTTCAAGCGGTTGTTTACCGAATTGTTCGGTGGCGGCGAGGCCGCATTGCATCTGATCGAGAGCGACGATCCGCTTGAGGCGGGTCTGGAAATCATCGCCAAGCCGCCCGGCAAGAAGCCGACCTCGCTGTCGCTGTTGTCCGGCGGCGAGCAGGCGTTGACAGCCTTGGCGCTGATCTTCGCCGTGTTCCTGACCAACCCGTCGCCGATCTGCGTGCTGGACGAAGTCGATGCGCCGCTCGACGATCACAACGTCGAACGCTTCTGCAACCTGCTGCACGAGATGACGGCGACCACGGATACGCGCTTCATCATCATCACGCATAATCCGATCACGATGGCGCGGATGAACCGGCTCTATGGCGTGACGATGGCTGAACGCGGCGTCTCGCAACTGGTGTCGGTCGATCTCGACAACGCTGTGAAGATTCTCGATCAGCAGGTGGCTTGAGGCTTGTTCACGACCGCCGTCACCGGGCTTGACCCGGTGACCTGTCCCTGTCGCAAGATTGATGGATACGCGGCTCAAGCCCGCGTATGACGGCAGTGCGCGATGCCCGCCCGCTGGCCCCTTTGCCCATGGTTCCTCCGTCTCTGCCTCCCGCCATCACCGCCGCGCTTGAAGCGCGGCTGCACGGGCTGTCGCGCGTCGAGGCGGCAAGGCGGCAGTCCGCGATCTCGCGGACCTATCGCGGCGGCGGTGGGTCTGAGGCGATCCGGACCGAGGCCGACGCGCTGACCTACGCGCTGGCGCGCATGCCGGCGACCTACGCCGCCGTCACCGCCTGCCTCAACGCCATCGGCGAAATCAATCCCGACTTCGCGCCAAAAACCTTGCTCGATTGCGGGGCAGGGCCGGGTACCGCGAGCTGGGCGATCGCAACCTGGGCGGCGTCACACGCGGTCGGGCTCGACGCGATCACATTGCTCGACGCCAATCCGGCCCTGCGCGCATTGGCGTTGACGCTGGCCGACGCGATGGCGCTGACGCCGCGCTATGACCTCGGTGACATCGGCACGACGCTTGCGAGCGCCGAACCGACCGATTTCGTCGTGGCGAGCTACGTCATCAACGAGTTGCCGGCCGCCCAACAGGCCAGCCTCGCCGATGCGCTCTGGGCGAAAACGAACGACACGTTGCTCGTGGTCGAGCCCGGCACGCCGGCGGGTTACGCGCGCATCATCGCATTGCGGTCGCGATTGATCGCGCAAGGCGCGCATGTCATCGCGCCGTGCCCGCACGACGACGCGTGTCCGCTCGCATCGCCGGATTGGTGCCACTTCGTTCAACGTCTGCCGCGCTCGCGCGCGCACATGGCGCTGAAAGCCGCCGAGGTGCCGTTCGAGGATGAGAAGTTCTCTTATGTCGCGTTGTCCCGCAGCTTCTCGAGCCGGCGACCGCCCCGCGTGCTGGCCCCGCCTGACATCACGAAAATCGCGGTGACGGCCAAACTCTGCACGCCGGATGGTCTTGCCTTCGCGTCCGCGCCCAAGCGCGACAAACCGGCCTATCAGCGTTTCAAGAAGCTCGGCTGGGGCGACGCGGTCAGCTGATCGTGGGAGCAAGCGTTCTCGAGATCGAGAATCGCTGTTCCTCGCAGTGACAGCGGAATAATTCGGCGCCGGCGGCGTTTCCATCACTGACGCATCTGCGTCCTCATGATGTCATTGGGAGACCAACTGCAATGTCGAAAACATTTGCCGCGATCGCCGCCGCATGCCTGCTCTTGACCGCATCCGCCGCCTTGGCGCAGATGCCCAAGACCGCCGATACCGCCAAGGGCAAGACACTCGTCGATGCCAAGGGCATGACGCTCTACACCTTCGACAAGGACGTCGGCGGCAAATCGATGTGCAACGGCCCCTGCGCTGGCAATTGGCCGCCTCTGGAAGCCGCCGCCGATGCCAAGCCGACGGGCGACATGACGATCGTCGTCCGCGACGACGGCCAGAAGATGTGGGCCTACAAAAGCAAGCCGCTCTATACGTTCAAGCAGGACATGGCCGCCGGCGACATCAAGGGCGATGGCTTTCTGAACGGCGCCTGGCACATGGCCACGCCATAAAAAACCGTCACTGCGAGCCTGCGCCCAGCCGGCGAAATCGCCGGCTGGGCGCAGCGCGCGGCAATCCAGTCTTCCTTCCGCGCACGGGAAAATCTACCGCTTCTGAAACTTGTCCGGCTGGATCGTCACCGTCATTTCGCGCGGCTTCGGCGTCACGAAATTGGCCAGCGCGAACAGCGCGCCATAACCGAGTCCGCCGATCACGGCGACGACGGTCAGGAAACGCAGCAGGCTCGGCATCGGTGCGATCTCGGAGGCAGCCGCCTCAACAGGGGTTCATTCCGGCGAGACTACCACCACGTTCGCCAGGCCGGTGCAAGCCATTGCGCGCTTGGCACAATGTCCTCTGGCATGGTCCCGCGCCGGGGTAGTATAGGTGGCGCAGGCGGCCGTCTGTCCGGTCGCCCTGGTGGATCGCCTTGCATGTCCGAACCTGTCGCAGCCATCGGCGCGAATCTGTCTCCGGACGCCGCCATCGTGGCGGCGCTCGGACAGCGGTCGATCGTGCTGATCGGCATGATGGGGGCGGGCAAATCCACGGTCGGCCGCCGGCTGGCGCTGCGGCTGCGGCTGCCCTTCGTCGATGCCGACACCGAGATCGAGGCGGCGGCCGCGATGTCGATCCCGGAAATTTTCCAGCAGCATGGCGAGCCGCATTTCCGCGACGGCGAGGCGCGGGTGATCTCGCGGCTGCTGGCCGGCGGGCCGTTGGTGCTGGCGACCGGCGGCGGCGCCTATATGCGCGACTCCACGCGGGCGCGGATCGCGGCGGCGGGCGTCTCGGTCTGGTTGAAGGCCGAGGCTGACGTCATTCTGCGCCGGGTCAAACGCCGCGCCGATCGGCCATTGCTGCACACGGCCGATCCCGCCGGCACGATTGCCCGGCTGATCGGCGAGCGGCATCCGTTCTACCAACAGTCCGATATCACGATCGACTCGCGCGACGTGCCGCACGAAACCATCGTCGATGAAAGCATCGCGGCGTTGCACGCGCATCTCGTCGGCGCGCCGGCCTTGCTCCACCCTTTGTCGATGGATTCCCGATCATGACCGCGGCTTTGACGCACACCGCTCCGACCATCGTCGATGTCGCGCTCGGCGACCGCGCCTATGAGATCGTGATCGGCCGCAATGTGCTGGGCGGTCTCGGTCGTCGGATCGCGGCGCTGCGGCCCGGGGCGCGCACGGCGATCGTCACCGATCGCACGGTGGCGCGACATTGGCTCGAAGCCACCGAAACCTCGCTCGCCGAAGCCGGCATCGCGTCCTCGCGCATCATCGTCGGCGAGGGCGAAGCCTCCAAAAGCTACGCCGGCCTCGAACAGGTTTGCGAGGCGCTGATCTCGGCCAGGATCGAGCGCAACGACCTGGTCGTGGCGCTTGGCGGCGGGGTGGTCGGCGATCTCGCCGGCTTCGCGGCGGCGGTGGTGCGGCGCGGCATTGATTTCGTGCAGGTGCCGACGTCGCTGCTGGCGCAGGTGGATTCCTCGGTCGGCGGCAAAACCGGGATCAACTCGCCGCAGGGCAAGAATCTGGTCGGCGCCTTTCATCAGCCGGTGCTGGTCGTCGCGGATACCGCCGTGCTCGATACGCTGTCGCCCCGGCAATTTCGCGCCGGCTACGCCGAGGTCGCGAAATATGGCGTGCTCGGCGATGAAGGTTTTTTCGCGTGGCTCGAGGTCAATCACGCCGGCATCATGGCCGGCGCTAGCGCGCGCGAACATGCGATCGCCACGTCCTGCCGCGCCAAGGCGGCGATCGTGTCCCGCGACGAACGCGAGACCGGCGATCGCGCGTTGCTCAATCTCGGCCATACGTTCGGCCACGCGCTCGAAGCGGCGACCGGGTTTTCCGATCGGCTGTTCCATGGCGAGGGCGTCGCGGTCGGCATGACGCTGGCGGCTGAGTTCTCGGTGGAGCGCGGCCTGATCGCGGCCGATGACGCATTGCGCGTCAAGCGCCACCTCGCCGAGGTCGGCCTGCCGACGGCCTTGCAGGATATCGCCGGCTTTTCGCAGGAAGGCCTCGCCGACGCCGATGCGCTGATGACCTTGATGGCACAGGACAAGAAAGTGTCGCGCGGACGACTGACCTTCATCCTGCTGGAAGCCGTCGGCAAAGCAGTGATCGCAAAGGATGTCGACGGCGCGTCGGTGCGCGACTTCGTGGCGCGGAAACTGGCCGGCGCCGCGTAGTGCCGGATTGGATCGCCGCTGCGTCGAACAGCCGGCGGATCGATCAGCTTTTCATCAGCGCCTTGATGCGCTTGTCGAATTCCTCGAACGAGGTCTCGCCCTTCAGCATCTCGCCATTGATGAAGAAGGTCGGGGTCGAATTCACCTTCAGCACGTCGGCGGCATATTTCTGGTCGGCCGCGATCTTGTCGAGCAGCGCCTGATCCTTGAGGCAATCCTCGACGCCCTGTTGGCTCATACCAGCCTGCTTGCCGATCCGCGTCAGCGTCTCGGTGGTGTTTTTCATCACCCAGTCGTTCTGCTGCTTGAACAGCATATCGACGGCGGCGAAATACTTGCCGGCGTCATCCTTGGCGATGCAGCGCGACAGCATCGAGCCGGCGGCGGCTTTGATGTCGAGCGGGAATTCGCGGAAAATGAAGCGGATCTTGTTGGTGTCGATATAGGCCGCCTTGATCTTCGGAAAGACCTGCTCGGTGAAGGCCGCGCAATGACCGCAGGTCATCGAGGCGTATTCGGTGATGGTCACGGCGGCGTCCTTCGGACCCAGCGCCATATCCGGCAGCGACACCGGTTTGGCGACATCGGCGGCGCTGGCCGCGGCTTTGCTCTGCGCGAAGGCATCGTTGATCAGGCGCAGCGGCGACAACCCCGCAACGGCGGCGAGCCCGGTCAGCGACAAAGCGGCATTGAAAGCGCGGCGGGTGATCATCGAGCAGGCTCCGGAACTGGCGCGACGGCGCGCGCGAATGGCTGCAACTCGCTAGCTTGAAACCAAAATTGTGGCAAGCGCGCGCCGCTTCGCGCGATCTTTCGAGACGTCAATTCCGCTTGATCGGCGGGCTTAGCGCTGCCCCGAGCCGCGCCAGCGCGTCGCGCAGCGCCTCGTCCTCCACCCCGGTCAGCGTTTCGGCCACTTTGGCAACGGCCGCCGGGGCCGGCGGTTTGATCTCGCGGCGCGGCACGGGACGTGACAACGGGGCTTGCCGCAAGGCGAGCTTGCCGACGGCGCTCCAGCCGAAGAAGCGATTGACCCGTTGCAGGATGACGTCGGACGAGTGCTGGATTTCCAGCGCCATCGGCCCTTCGACCCGCAGGATCAATGTTGCCGGCTCCTGCGGCTGGCCCTCGACCGGACGCGGCCATTGCATCTTCAGCGGCTCGGAATGCGCGGCGATCTCCTCGCCGGCGATTTCGCCCCAGCGCGTCACCAATTCGCGCGAGGCGAAGCCCTGCTTGGCATAGGCTTCCGCGAACACGCCGCCGAGCAGCACGGAGAGCGGTCGGGCGGTGATGCGGGCGCGTGGATTGCCTGAGGGCGGCTTGGACATGGTCTGGCTTTCACGCCGCTCGCGGTTGAATGGTCCTGAGGTCGCGTTCGATGTCGCCACGTTTGCGTCGGATCATAGTCGGTCTGGAGCCCTGGTCATCGACGATTTTCGACATATGAGGCGCTCGGATCGGTCCTCGCAAATCACTGAATATCAGGCGGCGGCTTGCCGCTGTGGCGGCCCAGATCACCTTCGTCTTGAGGCGGGCGAAACCGCGGATCAGGATCAACGCATAACGCACGACGATATGACCGACAAGGCTGGCCTTGTCGGTGTTGCTGCCGTATTTTCGTCGGGTGCAATCGTCGCTGATCAAAAAACTCAGGCCTGACACGTCCACCAGCCGGCCGACATTGTTGCTCGACTGGTACGACGGGCATCGCCGGGTGCTGCCGTGGCGAGCGCTGCCCGGCGAGGCCAGCGATCCCTATCGCGTCTGGCTCTCCGAAATCATGTTGCAGCAGACCACCGTGAAAGCGGTTGGCCCCTATTTCGAGCGGTTTCTCGCACGCTGGCCGGATGTCGGGTCGCTCGGACGCGCGCCGTTGGAGGACGTGCTGCGGATGTGGGCCGGGCTCGGCTACTACTCGCGCGCGCGGAATTTGCACGCCTGCGCCGTCATGGTGATGCGCGATCACGGCGGCGCGTTTCCTGATACCGAAGCCGGTTTGCGGGCGCTGCCGGGTATCGGACCCTACACGGCGGCGGCGATCGCCGCGATCGCGTTCGCGCGGCAGTCGATGCCCGTCGATGGCAATATCGAGCGGGTGGTGTCGCGGCTCCATGCCGTCGAAGAGCCGCTGCCAAAGGCGAAGCCACGCATCGCCGAACTTGCCGCGACGTTGCTGGCGGACGCCCGCGCCGGTGATTCCGCGCAGGCGCTGATGGATTTGGGCGCGACGATCTGCACGCCGAGGAAGCCGGCTTGCGCGCTGTGCCCGCTCAATCACGATTGCGCGGCGCGATGGCGCGGCGATCAGGACACCTTCCCACGCAAGGCCCCGAAGAAGACCGGCGCCCGGCGCCGGGGTGCCGCCTTCGTCGTCGTTCGCGGCGCCGACATCCTGTTGAGGACGAGGCCGGACAAGGGTTTGCTCGGTGGTATGACCGAGGTGCCGACGACCGCCTGGGCGGCGGATTGGGACGCCACGACGGCGCTGGCGGACGCGCCGCCCATCAAGGTCACGTGGCGCTCGCGTGCCGGCGTCGTGAATCACATTTTCACGCACTTTCCGCTTGATCTGGTCGTCTATGTCGCGACCGTTCCGGCCAAGACCGGAGCGCCGGACGGGATGCGCTGGGTCAGGATCGCCGACCTGCCGACCGAGGCGCTGCCGAACCTGATGCGAAAAGTCATCGCGCATGGACTGGGGCAGTGATCATCCCGCGATCGACATCACGGGTGCGGGCGGCGTCGGCACGATCGGCGGCTTGGCGTTGAGGTCTTCGACCTGAAACCCGGCGACGCGTTTGTAGTTCGCCGCGATGTCTTCCAATTCTTGCTGCGACAGCACGTCGGTGACGACCTCGAAGCCGTCAGGCGCGCGTTCCTCGACGATCTGCATCACTTGCTCCGGACCGTTGCGGCGATTGAGCTTGACCAGTTCGGTGGTGGCGGGACGGCGCTCGGCCTCATAGGCGCCGAGCGCGGCGGGTACTTCACCATGTGCTAAAATCTCACGCGTCAGCGTGCGGGCATCGAGGATCGCCTGCGACGCGCCGTTGCTGCCGATCGGATACATCGGATGGGCGGCGTCGCCGGTCAGCGTGACGCGTCCAAAGCTCCATCGATCGACGGGATCGCGATCGACCAGCGGGTATTCGTAAACATGCGGACAGTCGCGGATGAGACCCGCGACATCGAGCCAGTCGAAGTCCCACTGTTCGAAATGCGGAAGAAACTCCGCGAGATTGCCGGCGCGGTTGTAATCCTCGCGCCGCCATTGGTAGGTCGGCGGCAGATGCCGTTCGGCCACCCAATTGATCTGATACTTGCCGTTCGCGTCGGGGTCTTTCGAAATCGGATAGCAGACGAATTTCAGGATCTCATGACCGGCCATGATCATCGTGCGGCCGGTGAGAAACTTGTCGGCCAGCGTGATGCCGCGCCACAGAATGCGGCCATTCCACAACGGCGCGCCTTCGCGCGGATACAGCTTTTCGCGAATCGCGGAATGAATCCCGTCGGCGGCGATCAGCAACGCGCCGTCATACGAGCCGGCGGCTTTTCCGGTCGCCTTGTCGATGAAATCGGCGCTGACGCCGCCGTCGCTCTCGCGCCAATCCTTGATGTGGTGGCTCGTCAGGATGGCATCCGCGCCGAGCCGCGCGATCACGGTGTCGAGCAGGATCTGCTGAAGCATGCCCCGGTGGACCGAGAATTGCGGCCACTTGTAGCCGGCCTCGATGCCGCGCGGCTCGCTCCAGATCGGTTTGCCGTGTTTGGAAAAGAACGCGAGTTCTTTGGTCCGGACGCCGATCGAGTCGAGTCTGTCGAGCAGACCAAGCTCGATCAGTTCGCGCACCGCATGCGGCAGCACATTGATGCCGACGCCGAGCGGCTTCAAGGCCGGGACACTTTCGAACACCCGACAATCGACGCCGATCTGGTGCAGGCTGAGCGCAAGGGTCAATCCGCCGATACCGCCGCCGGCGATGAGAACGGTCATGGTGCATGTCCCCAAGGTTTACGCTGGCGTCATGGCATGACGGGCGACTTCCGGCAACTCCGCGTGATTGGCGCGATGCAGCATCGAATTGGTCTCGGCTTTTGCCCGCGGCGGTTTAGTCTCGCCGCAACAAATCAAACACTGCGGCGGGAATGACGATGTTGCGGCGTGACTTGAAGATCGCCGGCGGACTGTCAGCCGCGACGACTTTGCTTGGTCCGGCCCGCGCCGCGATGGCTCCCGACGACAACTACGATCTCGTCATCAAAGGCGGCGATGTCATCGATCCCAGCCAGTCGCTGCGCGGCGAGCGCGACCTCGGCATCATCGCGCGTGACGAGGCCATGCGCGTTGCAGCGCGTGCGCGCAAGACCGGCCGCTGAAACAGGTCTAGCGTGGTCGAAAACAGCGGCGATGCCGCATTCGGGAGAACACCATGCCTGATCGATCTCATGACCTGAGCCGCCGCGCGCTGCTCGCAGGCGCCACATCCATCGCGGGCGTGTCGCTCGCCGGGGGCCGGGCCTTCAGCCAAAGCGCGGCCGAGATCAAGATCGGCAATATCAACGCCTATAGCGGTCCCGCCGGGGTTTACGCGATCCTCGGCAAGATCGCGGGGGCCTACTTCCAGAAGGTCAATGACGACGGCGGTATCAACGGCCGCAAGATCAAGTTCATCACCTATGACGACGCCTACAGCCCGCCGAAGACGGTCGAACAGGCGCGCCGTCTGGTCGAGAGCGACGAGGTCGATTTGATTTTCGCGCCGCTCGGCGCGCCGACCAATTCATCGATCATGAAATACATGAACCAGAAAAAGGTGCCGCATCTCTTCATCGCGTCGGGCGCGACCAAGTTCGGCGATCCCGCCAACTTCCCGTGGACGATGGGATTTTTGCCGAACTATCAGAGCGAGGGCCGGGCGTTCGCGCGGCATGTGCTCGGCGCGCAGCCCGATGCCAAGATCGGCGTGCTCTATCAGAACGATGATTTCGGCAAGGACGTGCTGAAGGGTTTTCGCGACGGGCTCGGCGATCGCGCCGCGATGATCGTCTCGCAGCAGCCTTACGAATCGACCTCGCCGACGATCGATAGCCAGATCGTGTCGATCCACGCGGCCGGCGCCACTGTCTTCATGAACATGACGACGCCGAAATATGCCGCGCAAGCGATCCGCAAGAATGCCGAGCTTGGCTGGAAGCCGGCGCATTATCTCGGCAGCAACGCCAATTCGCTGGGGGCGGTGCTGAAACCGGCCGGTTTCGAAAATGCCAACGGCATCATTTCGAGCGCTTATCTGAAGGATCCGACCGATCCGACATGGAAGGACGATCCGGACTTCGCGCGCTGGAATGCGTTTCTCGACAAATATCTGCCGGAAGCGGACCGGAAGGATTCCCTGTCCGTGTCCGGCTATGTCGTGACGCTGGTGATGATGCAGGTGCTGAAACAATGCGGCGACGATTTCTCGCGTGCCAACATCATGAAACAGGCGGCCAATCTGAAAAACTACGCCGCCGATCTGCTGTTGCCGGGCATTACGGTGAATACCAGCCCGACGGATTATTACCCGATCGAGCAACTGCAACTGATCCGCTTCAACGGCGAGCGCTATCAGAGTTTCGGGCCGGTGATCGACGCCTCGCTGCCGGCGTGATGTGAGTCCGCCGCACCGATCGGCCCGCATTCGTGATGGCGAGCCGATTAATTCAAAGCCGGCGGTCTGGCCGGTTTCGACCAAACGATCGCAATCCAGCTCTCTCAAAACCGAGAAGGCTGGAATGCTTGGTCGCGAGGGTCGCGCAAAGCCGAGCAACCCTCGCTTCTTGCCATGACAAGCGTTGGCCTCACGCCACCTTGCTGTCGAGATGCTTGAACATGTTGCCGCGGGCCTGATCGTCCATGTCCGTTTTCCACTTGAACTTGTCCTTCAAGGCGATCGCTCTGGCGGCGGCGGGACGGGCGGAGACCTCATCGACCAGCCGCTTGACGTTCGGATAGGCGTCGAGCGCGTTGTCACCGAGAATGAACGCCGCCACCCGCGCCCAGCCCCAGACGTCCATATCGACGATGCTGTAGGCGTCGCCGACCATGTAGGTGCGACCGGTCAGGCGCTGATCGAGTACGGCGAGATGGCGTTTGGCCTCGAATTGATAGCGGGTATTGGCGTAGGCGATCTTCTCCGGCGCGAAGTGCTTGAAATGCACCGCCTGCCCGAAGAAGGGACCGACGCCGGTGGCGACGAACATCAGCCACGACAGCAACGCGGCGCGATCGGACGGCAGGAACTGGCCGGTCTTTTCGGCGAGATACAACAGGATGGCGTTGGAGTCGAAGACGACCGTGCCGTTATCGTCGATCGCCGGCACTTTGCCGTTCGGATTGATCGCGAGAAACTCGGGCTTGTCCTGATCGCCGAGCCGGACATCGACCGGCATCGGCTCATAGGCAAGGCCGGCTTCTTCGAGAAATAAAGCGACCTTGGTCGGATTCGGCGAGCTGTTGAAATAGAATTTCAGCATGAGGCGTCTCCCTGACGTGGCGTCGATCCGACGATCAACCGCAAAACACGGCCGTTGTTACGACCGGGCCTCGTCAAGCGCAATGCTGTCAGGTGTCAGACGTCAGGCCATCGCCATGCCGCTGCGGATCTCGGCGCGGAGTTCGTCGATCAGCTTCAGCCCCTTTGGCGTCTCGATATGCCAGAAGGTCCAGCCGTTGCAGGCGCCGGAGCCTTGCGCGGCCGCGCCGATGCGATGGATCGAGCCGACCTTGTCACCGAGCATGATCGCGCCGTCCGCGCGCACCAGCGCGCTGTGCTTCTTGCGCGCGTCCATCAGGATCGCGCCGGGCGAAATCATGCCGCGTTCGATCAATTCGGAGAACGCGACACGCGGCGCTTCGCGCGCCGTCATGAACGGCGCCAGCGTGGCGCCGGGCAGCGGCAGGATTTGCGCGATGCGGGCCTCGGCCGCGGCGGCGTAAACCTTGTCGCGCTCGAACCCGATGTAGGAACGGCCCAGACGTTTGGCGACCGCGCCGGTGGTGCCGGTGCCGTTGAACGGATCGACGATCAAGTCGCCGGGCTTCGAGGACGACAAGATCACCCGCGCCAGCAAGCCTTCCGGCTTTTGCGTCGGATGCACCTTCTTGCCGTCGTCACCCTTGAGACGTTCCTCGCCGGTGCACAATGGAATCAACCAGTCGGAGCGCGCCTGCACGTCCTCGTTCGACGCCTTCAGCGCTTCGTAGTTGAAGGTGTAGCCCTTGGCCTTTTCGTCCCGCGCGGCCCAGATCATGGTCTCGTGCGCGTTGGTGAAACGGCGACCGCGAAAATTCGGCATCGGATTGGATTTACGCCAGACGATATCGTTGAGCACCCAGAATCCGAGATCCTGCATGATCGATCCGACGCGGAAAATATTGTGATACGAGCCGATCACCCACAACGTCGCGGACGGCTTCATGATGCGGCGGCAGGCCAGCAGCCAGGCGCGCGTGAAGTCGTCATAGGCCGCGAACGACGAGAACTTGTCCCAGTCGTTGTTGACCGCATCGACGTGCGATTCATCGGGGCGTTTCAAATCGCCCTTGAGCTGCAGATTGTACGGCGGATCTGCGAACACCAGATCGACCGACGCAGCGGGCAATTTCGACATCTCCGCGACGCAATCGCCAACGACGATTTGCGAGGTGGGGTCGGATTCGAATTGAGTGCGGGGCGCCCTTGCAGACGCCCCGCGACGCGACTCTACCATGACTCAATTACTCTGACTCAGGCGACGCAGCCGGCGACGCGGGACTAAACAACCGACTGACCACACCATGACCGGCCAAAGTAAAAATCGACTTAATTGCAAAACAAGTTGGTGAATCTCTTGTTGCCGTCGCGCTGGCAAAGCCCGGCGCAGCGCGATATGGCTTAAGGAAATGGAAACGATTTTCGGTCGTCCGCGTTGTGCTGCGCGCCGGCCGGGGACCGTCGGCTTCAGGGGATCACATCATGCGTTACGATGACTTCCGTCGCAGCGACAATATCGACGACCGCCGCGACGATGAAGGCGGCGGCGGTGGCGGCTTTGGCATCCCCGGTGGCGGCGGCGGTCTCGGCATCGGCACGATCGTCGTGCTCGGCCTTGTCGGCTGGGCGTTCGGCATCGATCCACGGGTTCTGATCTCGGGCGCGGAAATCGCGATGGGCGGGCGCGAGCAGGATCCGACCTATCAGACCGACCGCCGGACATCGGAGGCGCCGAAAAAGGGCGCGCCGTCCGACGACATGGGCAGCATGATCTCCGGCGTGCTCGGCGAGATCGACGATCGCTGGAGCGAGATCTTCAAGGAAAGCGGGCAGAATTACAGCGGCCCGCGCATCGTGCTGTTCAAGAACGCGACCGACGGCGGCCGCTGCGGCATGGCGCAATCGGCGATGGGGCCGTTTTATTGCCCGCCCGACAAACGCATCTATCTCGACACGGGATTCTTCCGGCAGGTCGAGACGCGGTTTCGCGGCTGCTCCGGCAATGCGTGCAAATTCACCGCCGCCTACATCATCGCGCATGAAGCCGGCCATCACATCCAGAACCTGCTCGGCATCCTGCCGCGCGTGACGCGCTTGCAGCAGCAGGCCGGCAGCAAGGCGGAAGCCAATCTGTTGCAGGTCAAGGTCGAGTTGCAGGCGGATTGCCTGTCGGGCGTCTGGGTCAACCGCGAGGAAAAGAAGCGTCCCGGATTCCTGGAGAAGGGCGATATCGACGCGGCGTTGCAGACGGCGGCGGCGATCGGCGACGATACGTTGCAGCGCCAGGCGCAGGGCCGCGTGGTGCCGGATTCGTTCACCCACGGCTCGGCCGAACAGCGCAAGCGCTGGTTCATGACCGGCTATCAGCAGGGCACGGTTCAGGCCTGCAACACCTTCGCGAGCGACCGGTTGTGAGCTGGATCGTGTTGCGCTGACGCGATGCCCGTCCCGCTCATCTATTGCATCCGCCACGGCGAGACCGCGTGGAATGCCGCCGGCCGCTTTCAGGGCTCGCAAGACATCCCGCTGAATGATCTCGGCCGCGTGCAGGCCGCGCAGGCCGGCGGCATTCTGCGCGATCTGATCGCGCGCGATGGACGCACGGCATCGTTGCTGCATTACGTGTCGAGTCCGCTCGGCCGCGCCCGCAGCACGATGGAGGCGGTGCGCTTGCAGCTTGGTTTGTCGCCGGGCGATTACGCGCTCGACGATCGTCTGCGTGAAATCGGCTACGGCCAGTGGGAAGGCATGACGGTGGCGGAGCAGGAGACGGCGCATCCGAGCCTGTTCGCACGTCGCCAGCTCGA
>JAQGJY010000048.1 GCA_028290325.1 Tardiphaga sp. | reverse complement strand
CAGGACGGGGCGCCGGAGGGGTCGGTCGTGGCGCGGGAGCTTCCGGCGCCGGAGCCGCGCGGGGCGCGGGCGCTTCAGGACGGGCCGCGGGCGGAGCCGGACCGGCCGCAGGGGGCTCGGGCCGTACAGGACGCGCAGCCGGAGCATCGGGGCGCGGCGCTACCGGTGCCGGTGCCGCCGGACGCTCGCGTGGTCCACCTTCACGCGGCCCACCTTCACGCGGTCCGCCTTCACGCGGGCCACCGCCTTCACGCGGCGGGCCCTTTGGGCGACCCTCGGGGCCGCCACGGCCCTCGGGCTCCGGTGCACCAGCCTGCGCCAGCACGGTGGGCGCGCTCTGCGCGTATGAGATCGCGGAGACAAGTGGCGTGATTGTCAGCGCCGTCGTCGCCATCAGCACAAGTCGGAATGGTGTCATCGGAGTCGGTATCCCTGGAATATGATCGGCGGTAAATGACTTATCAGCCGGAACCGTCCGGCGCTGCGATCAACGGTTAGCCGTTAGGCCGGAATGTGGCGGGCGTCTTTGGCCGCCGCGTATTTATTTCAGCGCGACAACGGCCCCAAAGCGCGATTATTCATGGCGCGTTCAGGCGGTTGCAGAGGGTGACTTAAATCGTCGGCGGCTCCGTCACCGGCGGACTGACATCGGGCTCGGATCCCGGCAGGTCGTCGATGCCATTGCCGAGACCGCCATTGCCAACACCGCCGTCGTCAAGGGCACCATTGTCGGTGGCGGGATTCGGCGTGGTCGGCCCCGAGGGGCCACGCGTCGGCAACTCGTCGGGCGTCTTGCCGGGCAATTCCTGCGGTTGGGGCGGCGCGCCGGGGTCCTGCATCGGCGGTGGCACTTCCGGATTGGGATTGCCGGGCGGGTCTTCCATCGGCGGCTCGGTTGGACCACCCGGATTGTTTTGCGGGATTTCCGTCGGCATCACATCGAGACCTTTTTATTCTCGCCGATGTCGGGACGCGAATTGGTCGCGGCGGCGACGGCCATCTTGATCGTCGCGATCACGGTGCCCGGCGTGTCCCAGTATTCGGCCTGCGTCGGCACGATCTTCAGCACGCAGATGTTCGGATCCTCCGGCGAATCCCACCACGCCTTCGCCCACACGCTCCACAATTCCTTGATCTTGGCGCGGTCGTTCGACACGGTGGCTTCACCGGTCACCGAGACGTATTTTTGATCGCTGGCGTCCGCGAAAGCGAGATTGACGGTCGGAAACTGCCTGATGTCGTGGTCCTTGTGGCTGCGCTTGTCGGCGAGAAAATAGAACGCGTTTTCGTCCTGCTCGAGATGCGCGCTCATCGGCCGCGAATGCAGGTTTTTGCCATCCCAGTTGGTCAGCATCGCCACGGAAATCTTTCTGGCGAGATCCCAAACGTGCTGCGGTTCGCCGGTCTTGGCTGTGGCCATGTGGTGTCCTTCCTTACGAATTGGTTGGAACACAACCGCGCCTGCGGGTAGAGGTTCCGTACACATCCGAAGGAGACGTGAGATGCCGATCGCTTACTGGTGCGTATTGATCGCGGCCCTGCTGCCACTGCCCCTCGTGGCCTATGCGAAATCGTCGTCGCGGGACAATCATTCGCCGCGCGACTCGGCGGACCAATTGTCCGGCGACAAGCGGCGCGCTTATGCCGCGCATCAGAACGCCTATGAGAATTTTCCGTTCTTCGCGGTGGCGGTTATCGCCGCGCTGTCATTCGGCGCGCCGGCCGGCGCGGTCAACTGGCTGGCAATGCTCTACATCGCGTGCCGCGTCGCGCATGCGGTGCTCTACATTCGCGATGTCGCGTCGGCGCGGTCGATGGCCTATCTCGGTGGGCTTTTGTGCAACATCGCGATCTTCGTGCTGCCGGCGTTCAAGTGACGCCGTCATTCCTTGTTCGACCGCGCAACGATGCGCGGTCGCCCCGGAATGGCGTTTAAGAACCCGCCGCCAGCGCCTTGTCGATCTCGCGCTTCAGCACCGGCTCGTAATTGGCGTCGGTGACGCCGCCGACCAGCTTGAAGGCGATGCGGCCGTCGCGGCCGACGACAAACGTTTCGGGCACGCCGTAGACGCCCCACTCGATCGCGGCGCGGCCATTGCCGTCGACGCCGACGATGCTGAACGGATTGCCGTAGCGGCCGAGAAAACGCCGCGCGTTGTCGGCGCCGTCCTTGTAGTTGATGCCGATCAGCTGCAAGCGCTTGTCTTCGGCAAGCCGGGTGAATAACGGCGCTTCCTCGTGACACGGCACGCACCACGACGCCCAGACATTGACGACGCTGACCTTGCCTTTGAACACCGCCGGATCGAGGCCCGGAATCCCGGTGAGGCCGTCGAGCGCCGGCAGCACGGTCTGCGGCGCAGGCGCGCCGATCAAGGCGGAGGGAATTTTCGCGGGGTCGCCACTGCCGAGACGCACCAGAAACAATCCGGCCAGAGCGGCGAATACGACGAGCGGCAACGCCACCCACCACGAGCGGCGCGGCCTCGGCGTGTCGTCGTCAGGGCGGTCCGGCGGCGCGGTCATCGGAGGTCGCTCGCGGACCGGCCGGAACGCCGTGCGACGCCGGCCTTGTCGAGATCGCGCAGCATCGTTGTCTGGCGGCGATAATCCAGCGCGATCCAAACGATCAGGATCACAACCACCAATGCGACCAAGGCGTAGCACGCCACGATGAAATGTGAATAAGGCCCAAGGGACGCAAAGCTCATGCGCGGCTGGCCTGCAAGAGTTGCAGCGCGCGCACGCGGCGGCGCAGGATCTCGTTGCGCATCGCCGCCAGGTGCAGCGTGATGAACAACAGCGAGAACGCCACCGCCATCACCAGCAGCGGCATCAGAAATGCGGGGTCGAGTCGCGAGCCGCCGATCCGCATCACCGAGGCCGGCTGATGCAACGTGTTCCACCAATCGACCGAAAACTTGATGATCGGAATGTTGATCGCGCCGACCAGCGTCAGGATCGCGGCGGCGCGGGCGGCGCGCGACGGATCCTCAACCGCGCGCCACAGCGCGATCAGCCCGAGATACATCAGAAACAGGATCAGCACCGAGGTCAGCCGCGCGTCCCATTCCCAATAGGTGCCCCACATCGGCCGGCCCCACAGCGAGCCGGTGACGCGCGCGAGAAAGGTGAAGGCCGCGCCGATCGGCGCGGCGGCCTTGGCGGCGACGTCGGCCAGCGGATGCCGCCACACCAGGGTGCCGAGCGAGGCCATGCTCATGACACCCCAGACGAACATCGACAGCCACGCATTGGGCACGTGGATGAACATGATCTTGACGGTGGCGCCCTGCTGGTAGTCGTCCGGCGCCATCGCGGACTGATACAGGCCGATCGCGAGCAGGATCGCGGTGGCGCCCGCAAGCCACGGCAGGATGCGCGTCGCGAGCGTCAGGAAGCGGGTCGGATTGGCGAGGTCGGAGAGGGGCATGGGACTTCCGGGCGGTGACTCATGATCGGTGGCGAACCGCAGCGGGTGGTTACAGTCAATGTTGACTTATGTTTAGCGGAGTGGCGATCGAGGTACACTAAATTCCTGAGGCTTCAATCCAACCCCTGCCGCAACGCGGCGGCGGCGGCGAAGGGGCCAACCACGATACTGGCCAGCGACAGCGCGCAAAGGATCGTGAACGGCGTGCCGAAGCTGAGCGGGCCTGTGATCGCGGCATTGGAGGCGGCGACGCCGAAGATCAGGACCGGAATCGACAAGGGCAGCACCAGCACCGCCAGCAGCAGGCCGCCGCGTTGCAGCGTCACCGCCAGCGACGCGCCGATCATGCCGGTGAAGGTCAAAGCCGGCGTGCCGGCCAGCAAGGT
>JAQGJY010000455.1 GCA_028290325.1 Tardiphaga sp. | reverse complement strand
CATAGCGCGTCCTCAGGCTGCGACTGCCGCAGCGAAGTGGTCCATTTGGTCGTAATGTGCTTTCGCGAACAGTGCGCGGTGGCGCGCGCGACCAACGCACGGCCATTGATTGGTTGGTCGGCTCGTCGAACCGCTCAACTTGGCGCAGAACATTGGCCATCAGAAGGTCTGCTACCGAACGCTCGCCCACGAGCCCACTCTCGGTCGGCCAGTATCCCTTCACACGATCGAGCCGGGCGCGTTCTCGTGACCATCGTCCAGTCCCGCAGCACACCACGGGCGGGTCCCCACGCTGGGGCCAACCAGCGATCACCGTCGCGTCGGCCGAAGTTACTCGCTCAATCGTCGTTTCGATCCGTTCCCCTCCATCGGGCCCTGCCGCGCGGTTACCTTGACAATCAAGTAACCGGAGGATTATCCTCCGTTTATGCAGACGTCAAGCACATCGACGAGAAAGCGGCCGCAGGTACGCCATGCGAGCTGATGCGCGAAAGAACCGCCAAGGGCTCCTAGAAGCATGTGTTGAACTGGTTCTGGAAGTTGGCGGCGAGCCCGCACGGGATGCTGTCGCGCAACGTGCCGGCGTCGGCATAGGAACCCTCTACAGACACTTCCCGGACCAGCAGGCCCTCCTACACGAAGCTGTCCGTCACGTGCTGGAACAGAGCATCAGCGCAGGAGAGGCGCTGATCGAAACCGTTCCCAACGGTGTCGACGCGCTGCGCCGATACATGCACGTGGCGCTCGATAACGGAATCGGGGTGGTCAACATCATTCATCCTCTCCTCGAAAGGCGGGACTGGCCGGATCTTATCGCCCGCGCAGGACAGCTCATGACGGCTCTTGTCGGCCGCGCCGCGCGAGACGGCTCGCTTCGCCCCGATCTTTCCGAACGCGACATCGTGTTCGCGCTGATACGGTTCGCGCGCCCGCTTGGCGTGGGATTGCCGCCGGGTGAGGAGCGCGCGCTCGCCCATCGTCACCTCGATTTCTACATCGACGGCCTGCGTTGCCAGAGGTGAGCCATGCCGACCGCTTCAGCGCCGACGCCCGGACGGCAGTGATCGATAGTGTGATCGAACGTCCGCATCGAACGCAGGTGGCTGGCGGGCCAGGTGAACACCCCGAAAACTTGCGGATTCAGCCAATGAGTACTGAAGCCTTCTTCACGAAAATCCGAACCTATACTGATCTCTCGGCGAAAGCGGAGCTGGCCTGGTCATCACTTCTGCGATCTCGGCAGTATAGCAAGGAGGAGTCCTTCATTCGGGCGGGCGACATACCGACGAGCTTCGCCTTCGTCGTCGAAGGCCTTCTGTGCCAGCACTATGTCGGTCGCGAGGGCGACATGATCATCAAGCATTTCTTCCCTGAGAATCGCATCGCCGCTTCAGTGAGCGCGTCGTTGCTCGGCGAGCCCAGCCTGTTCACCGTCACCGCGATCGAAAACAGCACTGTCCTCGAATATGAGTTCGCGGCCTTCAAGTCGCTCGTCACCGACTTCCCCGACGTCGCAGCCTTTTACATCAGCTACATGGAGCGGCATTGGATTATCGAGAAGGAACCGGGTGAGATCGCCTTCCGACATGACGACGCGATGCAGCGTTACGTCGATTTCATCCGTAGGGAGCCGGACCTGCACCGGCGCTTGAAGCAGCATCACGTCGCCGCTTGGCTGGGCATCACGCCGGAAAGCTTGAGCCGGCTGCGCAGAACGATCGCTATCACAAGACCGGACAGGCGCTGAGGCGGTTTTTACCAAAGGTCAATTCTTCGGCGTCGGCATGCCCTTATCCCTGCCAGACAAGCAACCGCCTTGACGGTCATGGCGGAGCTTTAAGCGGAGAAGATCGGCCGCCGATCAGGCCATTTCCTGCCGCGACCAGAGGAGACTTGCGATGACTAGGATGATTTTTGTGAACTTGCCGGTGACCGACCTGGCTCGGGCCAAAGCCTTCTACGAGGCCTTGGGCTTGACCAACAACGCGCAGTTCAGTGACGATAACTCGGCCTGCATGGTGTTGAGCGAGACGATCCATGTCATGCTCCTGACCCACGCCAAGTGGAGCACATTTACCAGCCGTCCGATCCCGCCGGCAACGTCGAGCGAAGTGATGCTGGCCATCTCTTGTGAGAGCCGCGAGGCCGTCGATCGGATGAATGAGGCTGCCGCCGCCCATGGCGGGCAAGCGGACATCAATCCGAAGCAGGATCTCGGATTCCTGTACAACCGCAATCTCGCCGATCCGGACGGACATGTCTGGGAAGCGATGTGGATGGACATGGCCGCCGCTGGCGGGGCGACCGACTGAAGCCATCGGCCGCTTTGATTTAACGTCGCTGGAGGAGCCCAAAGTCGTGCGCGGGGGCTCCTCCACACGGTGCTGTGGATGCGGCGCTGGCCGAAGCCGACGCCGCTGTCGTACTGGCCGATCAGCCGGGTGCCCTGCGGTATCAGCAGGATGCGGCCGGTCGGTCTGTCATAGACGGTCTCGGTGACCTGAGCGGTGATCTGGCCGGGCAGATCGGAGCGGATGCCGGTGATGAGCGCGGCCGGAATGACGGCCCCGGCCTGCAGTCGCATGATTGTCGGTTTCACAGCTGGTGGCGGCAATGACATCATTGCGCGCGTGTTTGGTCAGAAACTGTCCGAGAGTCGGGGGCAGCCGGTGATTATCGAAAACAAGCCGGGCGCCGGGGCGATGGTCGCAACCGAATTCGTCGCGCGTTCGGCGGCCGATGGTTATACGATCCTTGTAGGTGCGAGCGGTGCGATGGCGATCAGTCCTGCCCTCTACGACAAGATCAGCTACGACACGTTGCGGGATTTCGCGCCGGTGTCATCGCTCGGTTCGTTTCCGTTGGTGCTGATCGTCAATGCGTCGTCACAGTTCATGACGGTGGCCGATCTCGTCGCGTTTTCGAAGAAGAATCCAGAAAAGACCAACTACTCCAGCGCGTCGGCGTCGTTTCAGCTTGCGGCCGAACTCTTCAAGCAAAAGACGGGCGCACAGATGCAGATGATTCCGTACAAGGGAACGAACGACGCCGTGACGGCCGTCGTGGCGGGGGATGTGACTGCCACGATCGCCGATGCGGGGCCAGTGTCAGCGCAGGTTAAAGGTGGGCAGGCACGTGCGCTTGCCGTTGCCGCTCCCGTGCGGCTCGCTGATCTTCCAGAGGTGCCGACCATGAAGGAGGCAGGCGCCGACGTCGAAGCGGTTCTCTGGACCGGTGCCTTCGTGCCGAAGGCTACCCCGACGGAGATCGTCAGTAAACTTCAGAACGAATTCATGCGGATCGCAAAGCTGCCGGATGTCGTCGCGCGCCTCAAGCTCCTCAATATCGATGCTGTCGGCAGTTCATCGGCCGAGTTCTCGCAAACCATCGCAGCCGATATTCAGCGGTGGAGTTCGGTCGTGAAGGCCGGAAACATCAAGATCGCCCAATGAATGCCACGCGTGTCCAATTGACCAGACGCCCGCCGAGGTTAGGCGTCACCTCGGTGGTTAGCTGGATGGACACATCGACCCACTTTGATGATTGCAAACAAAGCCCGAGATCCACAAGGCGGTGGCCGCCGCGGATGCGATGCCATCGTCTCAGCTCGGAGTCGACATGATGTTGCAGCGGGAACAGACTACCTACGACATGAACGACAGGAACCTGAAGCACCGGGGAGGGGTCGGTCACCGAACCGCGCGTCACCCACGGGTGCTCGTAATGATCGTTGCCGCGTGACAGTCGATGAATACGCACGCTTCATTTCCAGCGGACCAGGCGTCATGTTCCATTGGTAGTAACATCACGTCGTTCTTCGAAAAATGGAGCCGGAGATCACGATACTGGCGGCAAATGGGGGCTGACCGATGACGGAGAGTGAAGGCGAGCAGGACTCGGTCATCGACGTGTACCAGCGTCATGGCTCGGTATGGGCCGAGCTGCGCAGCGACCACCTGGTTGAGGGGCGATGGCTCGATCGATTCTGTGACCGGCTCCCGGTTGGCGCGGCGGTGCTCGATATCGGCTGCGGCTCCGGCCTGCCGATCGCTCGCGAGTTGATCCGACGCGGCTTTGACGTCACGGGGGTGGACGGGACTCCCACGATGCTCGCTTTATTCCGGCGTAATCTGCCGGATGCCTCGGCGCACCTCGTGGACATGCGTCAGCTTGCCTTGGGCCGACGTTTTGCAGGGTTGCTTGCTTGGGACAGTTTCTTTCATCTCTCGCCGGAG
>JAQGJY010000458.1 GCA_028290325.1 Tardiphaga sp. | reverse complement strand
GCGGAATAGCCTTCGTTGAACACCAGGTAGATCATCGCGGCAACGGCGGCCAGGCGCTCCGAACGCTCCGGCGCGCCGGGCGCCTCGAAGGGCACGTCGGCTTGGGCGACCGCGGCCTTGGCGCGGGTGATGCGCTGCTCCATCGCCGCATCGCCGACAAGAAAAGCGCGCGCGATTTGCTTCACGGTAAGGCCGGATACGATCCGCAATGCCAGCGCGATCTGCTGCGTCGCCGACAGATCCGGATGGCAGCAAATGAACAGCAGCCGCAGAATATCATCGCGATATTGCGAGCCATCGAGCCGTTCAGCCAGTTCGGCTTCAGCATCGTCGAGATCGGAAATCAGTTCGTCCGGCGGCAATGGTTGCAGTTTCTTGCCTCGGCGGACGTCATCGATGCCGGCGTTGCGGCCGACCATGATGAGCCACGCGGCGGGATCGCGCGGCGGCCCGTTTTGCGGCCAGTTGCTCAGCGCGCGCAGGCAGGCATTCTGAAATGCCTCCTCGGCCGCATCAAGGCTGCGAAAATAGCGCAATAACGCGCCGACAGCCTGGGGCCGCGCGGACGCGATGGCCGCATCGATCCAGGCCAAATCACTCATGTGCCATGACCTGGATTTCCATCCGGCGCGCTGACCGGGCCGCCTGGCATGTACAGGCCGATCGGCCGAATCTCATAGGCGCCGCCAGGATTGGCCTGACCGAGTTCGCGGGCGATCGCCAGCACGCCATCAAGGTCATCGGCCTCGACCACATAGAAGCCGAGCAATTGCTCTTTGGTCTCGGCGAAAGGCCCATCGAGCACCAGGGCCGGATCGCTGTTCCTCCGCAATGTGGTCGCGGCCGTGGTTGGCAGCAGACGCGCAACCGGCCCGAGCTTGCCGCTGCTGGCGAGTTTCCCGTGAACGACGTTGAGGCGGGTCATCACGGCCTCGTCCTGGTCGCGACTCCAGGCCCCGACGACGGCTTCATCATGATAACAAAGGATGGCGTACAGCATGCAAACGGCTCCTGTCTCACTGCAAGACGAACGAGCGCGCCGGATACCGACATCATCCCGGCAGGAATTTGACGGGGCTTGCCTCCGGGCGCATTGGACCTTGAGTATAGACGAAATCAGGTTGAGCGCGGCACCACCGCTGTCGCCTCGATCTCGACGCGCGCCGCCTTCTCGACCAGTCGGACAACCTGCACGAGCGCCATCGCCGGATAATGCGCGCCGAGCGTTTCGCGATAGGCCGGGCCCAGCGCTTTGAGGTTCGCCAGATATTCCTCGATATCGACGACGTACCATGTCAGCCGCACCAGATGTTCCGGCCCAGCGCCACCTTCCTTCAGGATCGCGACGATGTTCGCGAGCGTCTGCCGGACCTGAGCGACGAAACCCTCGGCGAGATTTTCCCGCGCGTCCCAGCCGATCACGCCGCCGGTGACGACGATGCGGCCTTCGGCCATCATGCCGTTGGCGTAACCCCTCGGCATCGGCCAGCCGGACGGCTGTAACACTTGCGGCGTCGCGGCAGCATCTGGCGCGACCGCGCGGGCCGATCCCTCGGTAAGTGTCACCCGATTCTCCTTGATCTATGAGCCGCTGGCCATCTGGCGCAGCGTGAAGCGTTTGAGCTTTCCGGTTTCCGTCTTCGGCAGTTGCGGCACGAATTCAATCGCGCGCGGATACTTATACGGCGCGATCTCACGCTTGACGTGCTCCTGCAACCCGCTGACCAGCGCATCGTCCCCGGCCCTGCCCGGCCGAAGCACGACATAGGCCTTCACGATCATGCCGCGCGCATCGTCCGGCGCGCCGACGACGCCGCACTCGACCACATCATCATGCGTCAGCAGCGCCGCCTCGACATCCGGCCCGGCGATGTTGTAGCCGGCGGAAATAATCATGTCGTCGGAGCGTGACTGATACCAATAGTAACCGTCTTTGTCGCGCACATAAGTATCGCCGGTGATGTTCCAGCCGTGCTGGACAAATCTGGTCTGGCGTTCGTCGGCAAGATAGCGGCATCCGGTGGGGCCGCGCACCGCGAGCCGACCCATCACGCCGTCGGCGACGTCCTGGCCGTTCTCGTCGATGATTTTTGCCTCGTAACCCGGCACGGGCTTTCCCGTCGCGCCGGGACGGATTTCGTCCTCGGTCGCGCTGATAAAGATGTGGAGCATCTCGGTGGCGCCGATGCCATCCATCAACTTCAGTCCGGTCATCTTCAACCATGCGTCGAAGGTCGGCTTCGGCAACGTCTCGCCGGCCGACACGCATTTCCGCAAGGATGACATGTCATGCGTTCCGTATCTGGCGAGCATCGCCCGATAGGAGGTCGGCGCGGTGAAGAGCACGCTTGCTTTGAAGCGCTCGATCGCAACCGGCAGATCATCCGGGCCGGCCTTTTCCAGCACGATGAAGGAAGCGCCGATATGCATCGGAAACAGCACGCCGCCAAAGCCGAATGTAAATGCCAGGGGCGCCGACGAGATGAAGCGATCCGATGCATCGGCGCGCAACACGTTGGTGGCATAGGCATCGCAGACCGCGAGCATATCGCGATGGAAGTGCATCGTGCCTTTTGGATCGCCCGTCGTGCCGGAGGTGAACGCGATCAGGCAGACATCATCGGACGCCGTATCGACGGCGGCGAAATGGTCGCTCGCCGCCGCGATCCGCGCATCAAGTCCATCGGCGTCATCATTGCCCCAATAGAGTACATGGCGGAGGTCGGGCGAGACGGCACGCGCCTTCTCCATTTCGTCCTTCAGCTTCCCGTCGCACAAGGCCAGCGTAATTTTCGCCTTTGCAATCGGATAGGCCAATTCCTTCGCGCGCAGCAATGGCATCGTGGCGACGACGATACCGCCGGCCTTCAACACCGCCATGTAGGTCGCGACCATCATGGGGTTGTTGGCAGAGCGCAGCAACACACGTCCCCCGGTCACAAGACCGAGATCGTTGACCAGCACGTTGGCGATTCGATTCACCAACTGCTGAAATTCACGATAGGTGAAGCTCTGCGTCAGGCTCATCGCGCAAAGTGCGTCGCCGCGCCCTTCCTGCACCCAACGATCGAGAAAACGCGTGACGCAATTGAGACGCGGCGGATATTGCAGTTCAGGCCGCGTGAACTGAAAGTGTGGCCACTGACTTTGCGGCGGCAGGTTATCGCGAGCAAACGTATCAAGATGCGCCGTCGCGTGTACATCGCGCTGCTGCACGCCCGCGCCTATGGCAAAACCTCGCATCGCACGCTTCTCCGCTGTGTCACGAATGGCCCGGCGTCGATCATTTTAACCTTAAAGCATTTTTAGGCAAGCGCGTTTGCGACCTCATGACCGGCAGCTGCCTTCCCGCTTTTGCGCGCGCGAGATCCGGACGCCCATCAAAGATGCGCGGGTTCGTGGCTTCTCCACCCAGCACGTCGCTGCGGCGGGTGACGGCCCTACGTGATGCGAACGCCTAGAGCCTGGCCATCGCCGCCAACCGCGCGACCATCGCGGACTCCCTATCGGTCAGTGGCGCGAGGACGGTGAAATGATTGGCAGCCGGCACGGTGCCAAATTGCGTCAAGGCGCCCATTGCGCTCCATTGCTCGACAAAGGCGCGGCTCTGCCGAAAATATTCGCTGCTTTCATCGCCGCCGACAACGGCGTCGAAGACGCTGCCGACGGCAGGTGTCCACCACAACGGACTTGCATGTCGCGCGGAGTCTTGATTCAGCTTCAGCGCCGTATTGATCGATGTCGCGATAAGCGGACTCAGATCGAACAAACCCGAGATCGCGTAGCCCGCGCGAATGAAACCATTCGGCGGGGTCGGACCGAGCGCGCGCCAATCCGTGGCCATCAAGCAGGCCGCGAGATGCCCGCCCGCGGAATGACCGCTCACCACTACACGCCGGCCATCGCTCGCAAGCACGCGGCAAGCCGCTTGCATCTGCGCGATGATGTCAGCAACGGACACCGTCGGACACAGGTCATAACTCGGAATCGCGACGTCGATGCCATGCGCGTTCAGCCCAGCCGCGAGATGGCTGAAATGGGAGGCATCGAGCGCCTGCCAATAGCCACCGTGAATGAACATCACCGTCGCCACGTCACCGGCGCCTCGACCCGAAAACAGATCAATGGTGTGGCGGGCGCTTTCGCCGTAACGCAGCACCTGCGGCGGATGCGCCTGACGATAGGCTGCGGCATCGCGCGCCCATCCAGTCATGATCGTCGGATGTTCCGGCACCCGCGCGCGGTTATTGTATTCTGCTTCGTAGTCGACGGCGCCCATCGCTTAAGCCATTCGCGCCGTGACCGCCTTCTTGGCGGAAGCCTTGGTCTTGGCAAGCAGCTTCATCAGATCGGCGACATCCTTGCTCCCGAGATCGCCAAAAATTTCCGCGATCCACCTTTCGTGTTCAGCAGCCATCTTGCGGAATTCGGCGCGGCCTTGTCGCGTCAGGCGGATCACCTGGACGCGACGATCGGTGCTGGACGTCCGTCGGTCGACATGACCGCTTTCGACAAGCCGTTCGACGAGACCGGTGACGTTGCCGTTCGAAACCATCATTCGCTTCGAAACATCCGACAGCGTCATCCCATCAGGCGTCTTGTCGAGCTGCGCCATTAAGTCGAAGCGCGGCAAGGTGACCTCGAACCGCTCACGCAACCGGCTGCGAATCTCGCTCTCGATCATTGTCGTACAAGTCAGTAGCCGCAGCCACAGCCGCAATTCGTCACCGTGATCGTCCGGCGTTTCAACGGCCTTGGTTTCGGAATCGAGGATCGTCATCGTCTGCCCGCCCACGTCATGGCTTCGACTTTCAAACAAACCGCATGCGCGCGCAAGGCAAAATGCCGCACGCTTGACTGGCCCGGATGTTGCTTTAGGCTTCAAATAATTATCGCCGCGTCCGTCACTTGGCTTGCGGGCGCGACCGGAGCCGGACTAGTCTGGATCACGAGACAACGACAGGACCGCGAAGCGGCCTTTTCAAGATGGGGATCAGATCATGAAGCGTCTTTTGAAAATGGCTGGCGTCGCCGCGATCGGCGCACTCACTGCTGGCCCCGCGCTGGCGCAAGAAAAGATCAAGGTCGGCGTCATCGTGACGCTATCCGGCTCCGGCGCTGTGCTCGGCCAACAAGCGCGCGACGGTTTCGCCCTCGCGGTGAAAGACCTCGGCGGCAAGATGGGCGGCAAGGATGTCGAACTGGTGGTCGTCGATGATGAATTGAAGCCGGACGTCGCCGTCACCAAGGTGAAAGGCCTGCTGGAGCGCGATAAGGTCGATTTTGTCGTCGGGCCGATTTTCTCCAACATCCTGCAAGCCATCCACAAGCCGGTCGTCGAATCCAAGACGTTCCTGATCAGCCCGAATGCCGGGCCGTCGAGCTTCGCCGGCAAGGAGTGCAATCCGTATTTCTATGTGACGTCCTATCAGAACGACCAGATTCACCAGATCCTCGGCAAGGTCGCGCAGGATCGCGGCTACAAGAAAGTCTATCTGCTGGTGCCGAACTATCAGGCGGGCAAGGACTCCGTCGCCGGCTTCAAGCTCGATTACAAAGGCGAGATCGTTGAGGAAAGCTACACGCCGCTGGGCACGCTGGATTTTCAGGCCGAACTGTCGAAGATCGCGTCGCTGAAGCCGGACGCCGTGTTCACGTTCATGCCGGGCGGCATGGGCGTCAACCTGGTGAAGCAGTACAAGCAGGCCGGCCTGGCCGATCGCATTCCGTTCCTGTCGGCGTTCACCGTCGATGAATCGACATTGCCGGCCCAGCAGGATGCCGCCGTCGGTTTATTCGGCGGCGCGAATTGGGCGCCGAACCTGGACAATCCGCAGAACAAGAAGTTCGTGGCTGATTACGAGGCTGCCTACAAGAGCGTGCCCGGGACCTACGCCTTTCAGGCCTACGACGCGGCGATGCTGATCGCCAGCGCCGCGACATCGGTCAAGGGTGACATGGCGAACAAGGATGCGGTGAAGGCGGCATTGAAGAAGGCCGACTTCAAATCATTGCGCGGCAATTTCAAGTTCAACACCAACGGCTATCCAATCCAGGATTTCTATCTGGTCAAGGCCGCGAAGCGTGCGGACGGTAAGTTCGAAACCCAGATCGACAAGAAGGTGTTCGAGAATTACGGCGACCGCTACGCAAAAGACTGCGTCGCCACGAATTGATCTTTGCCCTCTTCCCGCACCTGCGGGACGAGGGACCTCGCAGCGCGGAATGCACGCATGACCCTCACGCTCGCGCTCGTCCAGATCCTCAACGGCCTGCAATTCGGGCTGATTCTGTTTCTGATCGCGGCGGGACTAACCCTCGTCTTCGGCGTGATGGATTTCATCAACCTCGCCCACGGCGTGCAATATATGGTCGGCGCCTATCTCGCCGCCGCCTTTACCGCGATGACCGGAAGTTTTGTCGCCGGCCTCGCGCTGGCGATGCCGGCGGCCTTGATCTTCGGCCTCGCGCTCGAACTTCTGATCTTTCGACATCTCTATGATCGCGATCACCTCGATCAAGTGCTGGCGACGTTCGGCGTTATCATCTTCCTCAATCAGGCCGTGAAATTCCTCTGGGGCGCGGCACCATTGAGCGTGCCGATCCCCGACGCTTTATCGGGCGTGGTCGAAATCGCCGATGGCATGTTGTATCCGATCTATCGCCTTGTCATCATCGGCGTCGGGCTCGGACTTGGCCTCGCGCTCTATTGGATCGTCAACAAGACGAAGCTCGGCATGCTGGTCCGCGCCGGCGCGACGCACGCGCCGATCGTCGCGGCCCTGGGAGTCAACATCCGGCTATTATTCACGATCGTGTTCGGTGTCGGCGCGATGCTGGCCGGATTTGCCGGCGCAATGGTCGCCCCGATCCTGTCTGTCGAACCCGGCATGGGCGACAATGTGTTGATCCTCGCCTTCGTCGTCATCGTGATTGGCGGCATCGGCTCGATCCGCGGCGCGTTCGTCGCCGCGTTGCTGATCGGCCTCGTCGATACGCTGGGCCGCTTTTTCG
>JAQGJY010000418.1 GCA_028290325.1 Tardiphaga sp. | reverse complement strand
GGCACCGGACAAGGCAGCATGGGCACATTGTTCAAGGAGCTCGGCGTCGCCGATCCCGCGCTCGGCGCGCTGCTCGGGTTCGGCGAGGAGCCCACGGAGCGCGCGAGACCATGAGCTTCACCTCGCCTCTGCTGTCCGCCCTGCCCGGGCTGCGCCACATCTTCTTCACGCGCGACGGCGGCGTTTCGACCGGGATTTATCGCGGATTGAATGGCGGCCTCGGCTCGCGGGACAACCCCGCGCATGTGCAAGCCAACCGCCGGCGCATGGCGGAGGCGATGGGCGTCGCGCCGTCGCATTTTCTGACGGCCTATCAGGTTCATTCGCCCGACGTCGCGATCGCCGACGGGCCGTGGCCGGGCGAGCGGCCGAAGGTCGATGCCATGGTGACGCGGGTGCCGGGGCTCGCCCTCGGCGTCACCACAGCGGACTGCGGGCCGGTGCTGTTCGCCGATCCCAAGGCGCGCGTCATCGGCGCGGCGCATGCCGGCTGGAAGGGCGCCTTCACCGGCGTGCTGGAAGCCACCATCGACGCGATGGAAAGCCTTGGCGCCAGACGCGCCGACGTGACGGTCGCGATCGGGCCGTTGATCCGGCAGCCGAGCTACGAGGTCGGCGCGGAATTCGTCGCGCGTTTCACCGATGTCGATCCGGCTCTGGTGCGCTTCTTCGCGCCCTCGACCCGCGACCGCCATGCGATGTTCGACCTCGCCGGGTTCATTCGCATGCGGCTGGAGGCGGCGGGCCTGACGCAGATCGACGATCTCGGCATCGACACCTATCCGGACGACAACCTGTTCAGCTATCGTCGCTCGGTGCATCGCAAGGAAGCCGACTACGGCCGCCAGATCCACGCCATCGTGCTGGAGGGCTGAGCGCCTTCGTCATTGGGCGCTGGTTTCACCTCCATCGTGGTCGGCCGCCATGGACCTTAACGGCAATTAACGATATCGGTCGTTCCGCATCAGAGCGGACCGGCCAAATGCAGAGGCGAGCCATCCCGGCGATCACAGCGGCGCTGCTTCTGGCTGTCGCCGGCGCCCTCGCCGGCTGCGCAAGCGGCGGCGGCACCGCCGGCACTTCCCTCGCATCGATCGGCGGCGCGACCGTGGCGTTCGAATCCATCGACGGCCCGCCGCCGCACGTCTTCGCGCGCATGGTCAGCCTGCTCGATGCCGAATCCAAAACCGGCAACCTCGCTATCGTCTCGCGCGAAGGCTCGGCCTCCTATCGCGTCCGCGGTTACCTGTCGGCGCAAGTCCATCGCGGCCGTACCGTGATCGCCTGGGTCTGGGACGTCTATGACCGCGACGGCCAGCGCGCCTTGCGTCTCGCGGGCGAGGAATCGGCTGGCAGGTCCGCCAGAGAGGCCTGGGCCGCCGCCGACGACGCCGTGTTGCGCCGGATCGCGCAGGCCGGATTGGCGGGCCTGGGCGGCATCGTCCACGGCGGCGCGCCGATCGAGCCTCTCGCGCCGCAAAACCCGCGCGGCAATGGCGCGGCGATCGCCAGCGTGGATGACGCGCATAATACCGTTGCGCTCGGCTTCAGCGCGCGGGAATAACAGCACAGTGCACCGGAAAACGGCAGCGCATGGGTTGCCAGCCGCGACCGCTCCTTGATATCACCCTGCTCTGTTCCAAAGTGCCGTATGGGTCTCGATATGCTGAACGTTGTTTCCACCAGAGCGCGGGGAGAAGCGTCGATGTCGGCCAAGAACGGCTCAATCAAGCTGGTCGCCGGCAATTCAAATCCGGAACTCGCACGCGAGATCGCCAACTGGCTCGACCTGTCTCTGACCAAGGCCAGCGTGCGGCGCTTCGCCGATATGGAAATTTTCGTCGAGATTCAGGAAAACGTCCGCGGCTCGGATGTTTTCATCATTCAATCGACGTCGTTTCCGACCAACGACCATTTGATGGAATTGCTCATCATCACCGACGCGTTGCGCCGCGCCTCCGCGCGCCGCATCACCGCCGTGATCCCTTATTTCGGTTATGCGCGACAGGATCGCAAAGCCGGGCCGCGCACGCCAATTTCCGCCAAGCTCGTCGCCAATCTCATCACCCATGCGGGTGCCGATCGGGTGATGACGCTCGATCTGCACGCCGGACAGATCCAGGGGTTCTTCGATATCCCGACCGACAACCTCTATGCCTCGCCGGTGATGGTGCGCGACATCAAGGACAAGTTCGATCTCGGGAACGTCATGGTCGTCTCGCCCGATGTCGGCGGTGTGGTCCGCGCCCGCGGTCTGGCGAAGCGCATCAACGCCCCGCTGGCGATCATCGACAAGCGCCGCGAACGCGCCGGCGAATCCGAAGTCATGAACGTGATCGGCGATGTCGCCGGCTATACCTGCATTCTGATCGACGACATCGTCGATTCCGGCGGCACCTTGGTGAACGCCGCCGACGCGTTGCTCGCCAACGGCGCGAAGGATGTCTACGCCTACATCACCCACGGCGTGCTGTCCGGCGGGGCGACCGCGCGCATCGCCGGCTCCAAGCTGAAGGAACTGGTGATCACGGATTCGATCCAGCCGACCGTCGCCATTCGCGAAGCCCACAACATCCGCGTGCTCTCGATCGCGTCGCTGATCGCCGAAGCGATCGGGCGCACGGCGTCGGAAGAATCGGTGTCGAGTCTGTTCGACTAATCAGACCACAGGCCTCATGGCCGGAAAGCGCGTCTTCGCGTCTGATGATCCGGCCATCGATCTCTTAAAATAAAACGATGGATTGCCGGGTCTGCGGGCGGAGGATCGCCCTTACCCGGCAATGACAGCAGCAATCACACTTCGCGGCGGCTCAGAAACGCCAGACGTTCGAACAGATGCACGTCCTGCTCATTCTTCAAGAGCGCGCCATGCAGCGGCGGGATCAACTTGCGCGGATCGCGTTCGCGCAAAGTCTCCGGCGACATGTCCTCGTTGAGCAGCAGCTTCAGCCAGTCGAGCAGTTCGGAGGTTGACGGCTTCTTCTTCAGGCCGGGCACGTCGCGGACCTCGAAGAAGATCCGCATCGCCTCGGCGACGAGACGCTGCTTGATGTCCGGGAAATGGACGTTGACGATCTGCTCCATCGTGTCCTGATCGGGGAACTTGATGTAATGGAAAAAGCAGCGGCGCAGGAACGCGTCGGGCAATTCCTTTTCGTTGTTCGAGGTGATCATCACGATCGGGCGCTTGACCGCCTTGATGGTCTCGCCGGTCTCATAGACGTGGAATTCCATGCGATCGAGTTCGAGCAACAGATCGTTCGGGAATTCGATATCGGCCTTGTCGATTTCGTCGATCAGCAGCACCGGCCGCTCGGGATGGGTGAAGGCGTCCCACAATTTGCCGCGCTTGATGTAGTTCTTGATGTCCGAGACCCGGGCATCGCCGAGCTGGCTGTCGCGCAGCCGCGAGACCGCGTCGTATTCATAAAGACCCTGCTGCGCCTTCGTGGTCGACTTGATGTGCCAGGTCAGCAGCGGCGCCCCGAGTGCCTTGGCGACTTCCTCGGCCAGCACGGTCTTGCCGGTGCCCGGCTCGCCCTTCACCAGCAGCGGGCGTTCGAGCACGATCGCGGCGTTGACGGCGACCTTGAGGTCATCGGTGGCGACGTAATTCTGTGTGCCGGTAAATTTCATGAACCGCTGGCCTCGCCTTGCTGCTTTTTGCTTTTGACCGGCATGCAGAGCGACCGGACATGAAACGACCGCCAACAGGCGGCCATGAGGGCCGCAACTTGAATGAAAATCTCCGCCGGGTCCAGCCATGATGAACGCCATGCCACGCATGGCCTCATGACACCGCCGCCGCCCCCTTGACGGACCCGGACAAGCGGGCAATCTGGGTGATCAAAGGCTGCGCGCGCCGCCAGGGATGGGACGATTTCGATGTTTCTGCAATTCTTCACATCGTTGCGCGACGCGCAGGTGCCGGTGACGCTGCGCGAATATCTGACGCTGATGGAAGCGCTCGACAAGGACTGCGCCGACCAGACCGTCGAGAATTTTTATTATCTGTCGCGGGCCGCGCTGGTGAAGGACGAGCGCAACCTCGACAAATTCGACCGCGTGTTCGGCGCCACCTTCAAGGGGCTGGAGAACCTGCTCGACGCGATGGACAAGGCCGAGATTCCCGCTGAGTGGCTGAAGAAGCTGGCCGAGAAATACCTTTCCGAGGACGAGAAGAAACAGATCGAGGCGATGGGCTGGGACAAGCTCATGGAGACCTTGAAGAAGCGCCTCGAGGAACAAAAGAAGCGCCACCAGGGCGGCAACAAGTGGATCGGCACCGCCGGCACGTCGCCGTTCGGCGCTGAAGGCTACAATCCCGAAGGCGTGCGGATCGGCCAGGACAAGAGCCGCCACCAGCGCGCGGTCAAGGTCTGGGACAAGCGCGAGTTCAAGGATCTCGACGGCAATATCGAACTCGGCATCCGCAACATCAAGGTGGCGCTGCGCCGGCTGCGGAAATTCGCGCGCACGGGCGCGGCCGACGAACTCGATCTCGATACCACGATCAAGGAAACCGCCAACCACGGCTATCTCGATGTGCACATGCGGCCGGAGCGACGCAACGCGGTGAAGGTGCTGGTGTTCTTCGATATCGGCGGCTCGATGGATTCGCATATCGCGCAGGTCGAGGAATTGTTCTCGGCGGCGAAGACCGAATTCAAGCACATGGAATATTTCTACTTCCACAATTGCCTCTATGAGGGCGTGTGGAAGCAGAACCGCCGCCGCTTCACGGATCGCACCCCGACCTGGGACGTGCTGCACAAATATCCGCACGATTACAAAGTGGTGTTCGTCGGCGACGCGTCGATGTCGCCTTATGAGATCATGGTGCCCGGCGGCTCGGTCGAACATGTCAACGAGGAGTCCGGCTCGGTCTGGCT
>JAQGJY010000452.1 GCA_028290325.1 Tardiphaga sp. | reverse complement strand
GGTCGCCCGGTTGGTGTCACCGTCGATCCGCGGGGCGCGCTGCTCGTAGCTGATGATCTTTCGAATACCATCTGGCGAGTCACCCCAACGACGAAATAGCGCGTGCCGAGGGTCGAGGCGGAATACGGTAGTTGCCACTGCGCATCGTCCGCTGCGTTTGCAAGATCGAGAGAGGCCGCCACTCGTGGCGGCTTCATTTTCGCCGCTGTTGATAGCGTGCGGCAGTGATCTTAAGCGGCATTTCTGCAATGGCACGCGCCCCGCGCAGAGCGTTTAAGAAGCGCGTCGGCATTTCCCGTGCTCAAGTGTCTCGCGGTTGCTCATCTACTAAACGGTACAGGGGTCGGTCCGACTTCGAGCATATTTCGCGTAGCCATCGTGACCGCGCCAGCGCCGCTCACCTTATTCATTAAAGCGATCTCTCCTTGCTGCGCATGACGGATGGCATGCGCCATGGCTCGAAGACGAGGGTCGCTTCCGTGGCGCAACTCATCGTCCGCCATGGTCGCCGCGCCCAGATGGTGAGCGGTCATCGCCTCGATGAAAACTGCATCGAAATCCCTTGGCTGCGCGGAGCGGACACCGTCGATCTGCTGGCTTGTGAGATAGCCGGGCATCGCGGCCGTCTCGGCGCTCGAACAGATCTCCATCGTCATGCTAAACCAACGTCGCCACCAATTTTCCAAGATGCGTTGTTCTCCCGCTTGGCTCGCTACCATTAATTTTGCCAGGCTACGCAGATGGGCATCCGATGCGCGATCGACCGCCAAAGTCGCCAACGCGATGCCTTGCTGATGATGCGACGACATATGTCTGATGAAGGTCTGATCAATAGCGGGATTTTTGCCGATCCATCCTAATTCGAGGTCGCGATGCGCCAGCACGTTGGCACATGCGAGGCCGAGAAGGATCGCCGCTAACGCCGCCATCCATGTCGTAACGAACCGACGATGGTTAACCGCCAGTCCATTCTCATGCAGCCAAGGATAGAGCGGGTAGATCAGGGCCGAGGATAGATGGACGAGAAATCCGATCCAAAGCGGTTGCTGCAACGTGAAAATCGGCTGCCAGAACGGTAATAGTGGCACCAGCACAAACCATTCGAGCGATGAAGTCGCGGCAGCCCAAGGCACCGCCAGCAGCGCCAAGGAGCCAGGCCGCATTTCGTGAGTCCAGCGGCCGAGGACGCCGAAGAAAAACAGAGCCCACGAAAAGTCGGCCCACTGATGGAAGGCGATCCCGATAGCTATCGCGGTGGATGAAGGCTCTGAGCTGAGAGCCCAATCGCGGGCGGGAATTGATGCGACTGACATCCAGTCCACCGCCGCGTCGCGTCCCATGCGCTCCGCTGACAACTGGCTGATAAGCGTCGAATAGCTGCTGCTCAAGAGACCCAGCACCGCGGCGGCGAGCCATCGCGAGTTGCGCGGGCCCGCTGTCGCTGTCGCGGAGACCATATGCGCCGGCTACTTCTCGGCTGAGCCTGGCTCCGCCATCTTTCGGTGCTGACCAGCCAAGATACCGGCCGGTACGATATTGGCGACCGCGGACTGTACTTTGTTCTTCATGCCGCTGACGATGTCCCCTTCGCCTTTCATCATTGCGTCAAAGCCATCAGCGGCCACCTTGGCCGGATCGTCCTCTTTTGTCGTGCCGACATCGGTATCCATCATATCGGCGCGCCTGAAGAATTCAGTCTCCGTCGCGCCGGGCATCAGGCAGGTCACTGTCACCTTGGTGTCCTTCAATTCTTCCCGCAAGGCAAAGGAGAACGAATTGAGGAAAGCCTTGGTGCCATTGTAGATGGCCTGGAAGCTACCCGGCGTGAAGCCGGCGATCGAACCCGTAATGAGAATGCGACCGGCATCGCGTTGACGCATGTCGTTGCCGATCTTGTGGATGAGATAGATAGTGCCGGTGATGTTGGTATCGACGACTTTCCGTGCCTGATCGAAGTCCTGATCCAGGAAGGCACGTCCAAGACCTCGGCCTGCATTCGCCAACAAGGCATCCACGGGCCTTCCTTTGGTCGCCGCGTAGAGCTCGTCGACACCTTTGATCGTCGAGAGATCGGTTTGCACGCACGCGACGCTGACCCCGGATGCGCTTAATTTGATTTTTGCGCGCTCGATCTCGGGCTCGTCCGCCGCGATCAAAAGGTCGAAGCCTTCCTCCGCGCACCGCTTGGCTAGTTCGAAACCGATACCGGTGGATGCGCCGGTGATGATCGCAAAAGGCCGCTGTTCCGCCATAAGAGGTCCTCACGTTGTTTCGTCGTTAAACCCATATCGCCACGGGGCGTTCCCTAATGATGGGGTCGGGAACTCCAAGGCTTCGTCGGCTATCTGCGTTCTAACGGTTCATTAATAGCGGCGGCAATCGGCCGCCATGAAGAGCACAACGCGACGCATCCGGTTCGCCATTCGTGGTCGGTCTCCGATCCGCGTTTCAGCGCGCCGGCTCCACCATCGTCCGGAAGGTGATCGAGTATCGCTTCGCCTCGACAGCGGGAATGCTGTGCTCCCAGGCCGCCCTGGCCAGGCCGGACATCGCATAGATCGAACGCGGCTCAGCTCCGAGTGTGAAGCGCTCGAACTTTTTGGAAGCCGACCTGCGAAACCGGACCTTGCAAGCCGACCCCAACGACAGGCCAAATATCCGGTCGAAGTGCGGCTTGTCCCGGTGCCAGCCGATGCCAACTCCGACGTCGTACTCCGTGCAAAGCACTTGCCGAATATGGGTGCTGGGGCCGCCGTAAGCCTCGACTCGTCGCGATATCTCGGAGAGCCATTCGGGAATGGACTCGGCTTCAACGAGGCGGCGCGCCGTATAATCGTAGCTGAATCCGAAGGAGGCCACGCGACGCTTGCCTTCGTATTGGCCGAACTGAAACGGCGAGAGGGGCAGGGCCGCGACTTCGGCCATGAGGTCGCGCTCCTCCGCTGCCGAGACGAAGTCGTCGGCATATCGGAGACCCTCGGGACCTGAGGCATGTTCCGCGAACAAACTAAATTGGTTGGACATGGAGTCGACCAGGATCATTGGATGAGCACCCCAGTTATGCAGCCGCGGCGCAAAATCAAAGCAGGGACTCGGCGCATGTG
>JAQGJY010000362.1 GCA_028290325.1 Tardiphaga sp. | reverse complement strand
GCGGCGCTGAATGTGCCGCTTTCGCCCGTCACGGCCCCGCGGCGCAGATGCGACACGCAATCCGGTTGCGAGACGAACGCCATATAGACAAGGTGCGCATTCGCGGCGAGAACCAGCAACGCGATGGCGCCTGTCGCGAGCCACCAGATCGCCTTCCGGTTTTGATGCGTGGCCGGGCCGGTCGCGGTCATGGCGTCACACGACGCAGATCGACCAGATAGAGCGCGAGGATCTTGCGATCCAGCGTGGACAAGCGCCCGTCCCAGCTCGGCATGTGACCCTGGCGACCGCCCCATATCGTCATGAAGATGGTCTCGGCATCACCGCCATAGATCCACACATGATCGGTGAGATCAGGCGCGCCGAGCTCCGTGTTTCCCTTCGCATTGTCGCTGTGGCATGCGACGCAGTTCGCGGTGAAGACCGCTTTGCCGGCGGCGATCTTCGTGGCCGCCAGGGCGGGCGCGGCGGACGCGCTCGACAGGCTACGAACATAGGCGACGACGTTGTCGATCTCATCCTTCTTGAGCAGCCCGTCGCGGCCGAACGCCATCATCTGCGATGTGCGACTGTCTTTATGGGTGGAGTTGATGCCGGTTCGGATCGTGTCCGAGATCGCCTGGGGATCTCCACCCCATAGCCATGCCGTCGTGGTCAGGTTCGGAAAACCCTTTCCGCCCTGCGCCGTCGCGCCGTGACACGCCGCGCAATTGTCGCCGAAGAGTGCCGGACCCGTCTGCCGGACCGCGCTCATCAACTCCGGGGCGGCCTGAATCTGCGTGAAGGTTTCCGTCTCGATCCGCTTCGTCCACGCGCTGCGTTCGAGGGCCGCCAGCTTCACGCTCTCGTTGACGGTTTTGCGCTGATCAATGCCGAGCAGGCCCTTGGTGTAGGTCACGCCGAGCGGCCATGCCGGCATCAGAATCCAATAGCTCACAGCGAACAGCGCCGTCACGATCAGAAAGAAGTAAATCACCCGCGGGACCGGCGTATTCAGCTCTTTGATGCCATTCCATTCATGGCCCGTCGTCGAGTAGCCTGTGATGGGATCGCGCTCTTCTATCGCCATGACGGCCTCTCGGACGGAATGTCGGATGGACTGTCGTCGTCACCGAGGATCGAAAGCGCGGCTTGATCGAACGCCGTCTTGTTCGAGGGCCAATAGGCATAGGCGACAATGATGATCGACAGCGCGATTAGGTAAAACAAGCCGAAGGATTTGGAGAGCCAGACGAGAGATTCGTTGTCCATCGTCAGTCTCCAATGGCCGCGACGGGTTTATGAGCCGCGTCGGTCAATTTTCCCAGAATCTGAAGGTAAGCAACCAGCGCATCGAGCTCCGTCAGGTTGCCGGGCCTGCCGTCGAACGCACGCACATTGGTGGCCTCGCCGTAGCGCTTGGTGACGCCCTCGGCATAGGACGTGTCCGGCGCGGCTTGGCCATAGGCATCCGCTGTCGCATTGGCGATCATGTCGTCCGTGTACGGCACGCCGACCTTCCTCAGCGCCGCGAGATGGGCGCCGAGATCGTCGCTGCGCAACGCCGTGCGGCCCAGCCACGAATAATGCGGCATCACGGATTGCGGGACCACGTCGCGCGGATTGTTGAGATGCGTGACGTGCCATTCATCCGAATATTTGGCCCCGAGACGCGCCAAGTCAGGACCGGTGCGCTTGGATCCCCACAGCATCGGATGGTCGTATTTCGATTCCACCGCGAGCGAATAGGGCCCGTAACGCTCGACCTCGTCGCGCAAGGTCCGGATCATCTGCGAATGGCAAGCGTAGCAGCCCTCACGAATGTAGATATTGCGGCCGGCGATTTCGAGCGGCGTGTAGACGCGCATGTCGGGCGCGTCTTCCACGGTCTGATGGATGGTGAACAGCGGCGCGATTTCCACGGCGCCACCGATGCTCGCGACGCCGACGATGGCGAGCAAGAAGCCGATGGTTTTACGTTCGAGCCGATAATGAATGCCGAACATGACGCTCACTCCCCCGGCTGGAGTGCGGGGATGCCCAACGCCCGCGGCTGCGGCCGGTCGCCCGCGCGCTGGTCGGCCGGCTGATCCGCGACGCGGATGGTCATCCAGATATTGTAACAGCCGATCAGCGCGCCGATCAGGAACATCAGTCCGCCGACCGCGCGGGCGATGTAATAAGGATGCATGGCGGCCACGGATTCGACGAACGAATACGACAGCGTGCCGCTTTCATTGTAGGTCCGCCACATCAATCCCTGGATGATGCCGGAATTCCACATCGCGAACACGTAAACGATGGTCCCCGACAGCGCGAGCCAGAAATGCGCTTCGACGAGCCTGTCGGAATACATCCGCTCGCGTTTCCATAGCCACGGCACCGACGCATAGATCGAACCAAACGTAATCATCGCGACCCAGCCCAGCGCGCCGGCATGAACGTGCCCGATCGTCCAGTCGGTATAGTGTGAGAGCGAGTTGACGGACCGGATCGCCATGAACGACCCCTCGAAGGTCGACAGGCCATAGAACACGGCGGCAACCATCATGAAGCGTAGCGTGGCGTCGTCGCGCACCTTGTGCCACGCGCCGTTCAGCGTCATCAACGCATTTCCCGCCGACGCCCACGACGGAATCAGCAGCATCACGGAGAACGACATGCCCAGCGTCTGAACCCAATGCGGCAGCGCCGTGTAATGCAGATGATGCGAGCCCGCCCACATATACATGAAGGTGATGCCCCAGAAGCTGATGATCGACAGACGATAGGAGTAGATCGGCCGGCCGGCACGGATCGGCATGTAGTAATACATCATGCCGAGAAATCCTGAGGTCAGGAAGAACGCGACGGCGTTGTGGCCATACCACCACTGCGTCATGGCATCCTGCACACCGGCGAATGCCGAATAGCTTTTGGCGTGTCCCCATGACACCGGCATCGCGAGATTATTGACGATGTGCAGGATCGCGACGACCAGGATGAATGCCATGTAGTACCAGTTCGACACGTAGATGTGCGGCTCCTTGCGCCGTACCAGCGTGCGAAGATAGATGATGAAATACACGACCCATACGATCACGAGCCAGATGTCGGCATACCATTCGGGTTCGGCATATTCCTTCGACTGGGTCACCCCCATGAAATAGCCGGTCACGGAGATGACGCAGAACAGATTGTAGCCGAGCAGCACGAACCACGGGCTCAACTGATCGGGCAACCGCGCCCGCGACGTGCGCTGCAGGACGTAAAGTGACGTCGCGATGAGCGCGTTGCCGCCGAAGCCGAAGATCACGGCTGTCGTATGAACCGGACGGATGCGCCCAAAGCTCGACCATGCGGCATCGAATGTCAGATCGGGACTGACGAGTTGCCAGGCAATCCAGTCACCGAAGAACAGTCCGAAAACGACCCAGGCCATCGATAATATGATGCCCATCCGGCTCGGATCGTCGAAATACTGATTCAGCCTGTCGTCATGCGGCTCCGG
>JAQGJY010000359.1 GCA_028290325.1 Tardiphaga sp. | reverse complement strand
CGCAGATCGCGCCACGACGCTCCGTCGAACACCAGCAGCCCGGCATCGGCGACCGACCAGACGCACCACCCGATCCGGGGCGCCAGAAACGCCCACGCGCCGTCCTGCCAGGTCGCGATCGCCTTGGCGCGGCCGGTCCATGCGCCGCTCGGGCTGGCGGCCACGATATGACGCTGGCCATCCGCCGGGCTCGATGGCGGCGCCTGGCGCGTGATGTCCTGCACCGCGATCTGGATCGCGGCGTCGAGGATCCGCAAGGCCTCGTTATGCGTGACGTGCTTCTGCGCCTGGCCGGCCTCGATGAAAGGCAGGCCGAGATTGGCGGTGTCGGTCATGGCGTCGATCCCTGAAACGGTGTCCCGCGCCAGAAGCGGCCGCTCGCCGCTTCGCAGGCCCGGGACCATTGAAATGCTGCCGTCGAAACGACCCCGGATCGGCATCGCGCCACACCGCGAGAGCGGCGCGATGCGAGGCGTCCGGGGAAGCAAGCGTCGTCACACTGCAAACGTGCGTTGCGTCGGGTAGCCCGCCCCGACCGAGCCGGACACCTGCGCGACGCGCAGCGTGAGGCGCGCCTGCGGGGCGCCGAAATCGGCGATCTCCGCCGCGCCGGGGTAGAGCGCCGACGCGGTGGCGCAGGCGATGCTGCGGACCACCGTGGCGCCGCTCAGAACCTCGAGCACATAGGCCTCGCGCGCCTCGCCGATCGGCACCTCGCCGTTCCAGCCGTCGCCGTCGATGCGGCTGCGGCGGATCCACGAGACATGCACGCCGTCGCCGCGGCGCACCGCCCGCAGATGCACCGGCGACAGCGGCGTCAATGCCGTGCGTCGCGGCGTCACCGTCAAGGCGACGGCGGAGGCGTCGTCATGGCCGAGGCCGGCGGCGGCGATCCGCAGTTTGAGCGGCCGGTCCAGCGCGTCGCGGCCGTGGGCGATGGCGACGAGGCGCTGATCGAGCAGCACGAACGCCGCCCCCGCCGGGACCGACGCGATCATCGCCGCGTCGCTGCCGCCCTGCCCGCGCAACAACCGCGACAGCCGGAACGTGACGCTATCGATCATCTCGGCGGTGGCGAATTGGATCACCTCCCAGATCCCGGGCGCGGTCTGGATCGCGGCGAGATTGCCGCCACCGAGCACGTTGAGATCGGATTGCGACGTCAGCGCGCCGCCGTGAAGTCGGACGCGGAAGGCATTGCCGCGATCCCAGCGCGACGTCGGCCCGGCCGGCAGGTTATCGAGCGTCACGCCCGTCACCGCCGGCGCCGACGCCGTCGCCAGCGGCCGGAAACTGGCGCCGTCGGCGGAGGCCCAGATCACCGCCGCGCCTGGCCAAGGCCGCGCCGAAATCGCCAGCCGCGTCAGCACCCCCGGCTCGGCCGCATCCTGCGCCGGCAGGTCGAGCACCTCGACATGCATCGGCCCGGCGGCGGGCGGCAAGGTGGGGGGTAGCGCGCGCGGCCGCCGCATCGGCACGTCGAACACGTCGGGGTCGATGCTGCGCGCCTTGATCTGCCGCGACGTCGTATCGACGATATCGCCGATCTCGAACAGCCGGCGGCGATCGTTCAGCGTCACCCCGACGACGTCGCCGGGTTGCAGCGCCAGCCGGTCCGGGCCGACGCCGAACTGGATCGTCTCCCGCCCGGCCCACAGATCCTGCAGCCAGATCTCGGCGCGTCGCGTGGCGGCGGCGTCGTTCGTCACCAGCGCGAAATCCGCATGCACGGTCCGGTTCGCGCCGCCGACCAACCGCCGCGACGCCACCGCCGAACGCCGGTAATCCGCCAGCGCGTCGGTAAATCCGAAACTCACCTCGCGCGGCAGTTCGGTTTCCTGCGACCGGGTCAGCCGGCTCGGCGCGGCGTTGTCGGTCTCGACCAGGTCAGCGGCGCCGAGCTCGGCCACCACTCTGCCGCCGCGCGGCACGAAAGCGAGTTGCCCGCCGGACGTCGTGGCGTCGAACGCATAGGCCATCGTCAAGGGCTCGATCATCGATCGCGGCGACATCGGCCGGTCCACGACATAGCCGTCGCAGGCGTCGATCAGCGCATCGGTCGCGCCATGGCCGACGCCTGAATCGGTCAGCAAGGCCGCCACCAGCGCGTCGAGCGGCGCGCCGCCGAGCCGGCCGTTGAGCCAGTGCCCGGTCTGCCAGTTGCCGGCATCGGCCCAGATCTCGGCGGCGGCCGGAAACACCGGATAGGGCCGCGCGTCCCAGGTCCACAGATGGATCGCCGAGACATCGACCATCCGTCCGCCATAGACCGACGAGATCGGATTGCTCGCCGTGGTGGCGCCGGAAGCCGGATCGAAATGCGCGATCAGCACTTCGAGGTAGCGGCGCTGGATCAGGTCGTCGCGGGCGCCGGTCGAGAAATAGGGAATCAGGTTCTCGGAGGATTTCGGATCGGGAAACACGCTCGGCTGATTGGCGCCCTTGTCCACCGCCGGGCAGCCGACCTCGGTGAACCAGATCGGCTTGCTCTGTGGGGCCCATCCCGTCGGCGCTGCCAGCTCGACGCCACCGACCCGCTCGCGATGCGCCTGGTCCCACCAGCTCCACAGGTCTTTGGCGCGAAACGTCCAGGGCTTGCCGAGACCGTCGGTGATCGCGGTCCGGGTCTGTGCCGCCCGCGCCGCGTCGCTGGCGTAGTACCAGTCGTAGCCCTCGCCACCCCGGATGTGACCCCGCAGGTAATCGCGGTCATGACCGGAGCGCGCCCCGGCCTGATCGCGATGTCCGGCACTGTCGCGCCAGTCCGCCAGCGGCGCGTAATAGTCGATCCCCACCGCGCCGATGGCCGGCGAGGCCCACAACGGATCCAGCGGAAACCGCACCTCGCGGGCGGCGGGATCGACGACGTGCGCGCCGTATTCGGTCCAGTCCGCCGCGTAGCTGACCAGCGTGGCGGTGCCGACGATGGCCTTCACCTCGGCCGCCAGATTGACCAGCGCCGCCACCGCCGGATAGACGCCGGGCGCCGCGCGCACCCGCGTCAATGCCTTCAATTCGGAGCCGATCAGAAACGCCTCGACGCCGCCGGCCCTGACGACCAGCGAGGCGTAATGCAGGATCATGCGGCGATAATTCCAGCTTCCGCCGGTGAAGAAATTCGCCACCTGGGCCGCCGCCGCCGCTGATCCATCAGGTGAGCCGGGACGCCCCGGCGCGGGATCGCAGGTGATCCGTCCGCGCCACGGATAGGCCGGCTGCGACGCCGCGCCGCTCCACGGGTCCGGCAATCCGTTGCCGGCGGGAATGTCCATCATCACAAAGGGATAGAAGGTGATCTTCAGACCGCGACGCTTCACCTCATGGATCAGGTGAACGACACTGTCGTCCGATGGCGTGCCGCCCAGAGCCGGCTTGCCGCCGAGCTGCGACACCACATACGCGGTCGCGCGCCCGACGCCGTTCACGTTCCACGCGAACCGCGTCGTCGCCTTCGCGGCGCTCTCGACGGCCGGCCGCACGATGCAATGGCCGGCGCGCAGATCGCTGCCGAACCACGCCACCACCAGCGCGATCCGCTCCAGGTTCGGACACAGCCCTTGCAGCTCGTCGAGGGCCGCGACCACGTCCGACGGCGCGTTCGAGACGTGGCGATTTTCCGCCACCGACTGCCCTGGTCCGGTCATGCCGACCATCGTCGCCGGCTCATAGCCGAACTCGGTGGCGCCGGGGATCAGCGTCACCGCCCGCAGCATGTGTTCGAGCGCGCCGACCGGGCGCACGATCTCGAACGACAGTTGCGGAATCCGGTTGCCGAAGCCGGCCAGCGCCAGCCGCTCGAACACCACGTAAGCGAGACCGCGATAGGCCGGCGCGGCGGCCGCGCCCTCCTTGGCCACGATCAGGTCGTCGGGCCGCTGGTCCTCGGTGCCGCGATGGACCCGAAAAGTGAGACCGGCGGTGTCGAGCAATTTGCCGTCCGCCCAGATCCGCCCGACCCGCCCGATCGTGCCCTCGCACAGCCCGACGGCGAAATTGGCGAAGTAGCTGTAGGTCGTCGTCGTGGTGGTCGGGCCGGCCAGCGCGCCGCCTTTGCCGCCCGACGATGCGGTCTCGGCCGCCGCGACCTCTTCCAGTTGGGTCGCCCAGATCACCTGACCGGCCAGCCGCGCGCGGCCATAGACGCGCGGGATCGGCGCGCCCTCGGTCGAGGCCATGACGTCGAGATCGGCCAGTCGCGGTCCGGACAGATCGGTGTTGCCGCCGCCGGCCCAGGCCCGGTCGAGCATGTTGCCGGCGAGCGCACCGGCGATCCGCCCGGCGATCGCGCCGAGCGGGCCGAAGGCCGAACCGATCGCGCCGCCGGCGGCTGAGAGAACGAGCGCGGCCATCAGATCACTCCGGGAAACGAAAACGCGAAAGCCAGCCGGCGCCGCCACCACGGCGCGAGCGCGACCTCGCAGACCGACGCGCCGTCATGGGCATGGATCATGGTGCCGTCGTCGGTGGCGATGGCGATATGCTTGGCGACGCAACCGGCGCGCCAGCGAAACAACATCACGTCGCCGCCCGAGATGGCGTCCGGCGCCACCGCCGCCATGTGGCGCAAGGCGGCGGCGGCCAGCGTCTCGTCACCGGTCGCCTCGGCCCAGTCCGGCGCGTAAGGCGGCGGCGCTTCCGGCTCCGGGCCGATGCAGCCGCGCCAGACGCCGCGCACCAGACCGAGGCAATCGCAGCCATGGCCGCGCACCGATGCCTGATGGCGGTACGGCGTCCCGATCCAGCGCCGCGCCTCGGCGATCACGGCCGCGCGGGTCAGCAGGTGGGGCATCGGCATTCCTCCGGGCCGTGTCAAAGCCAATGTCTCGAACGATCCCGGATCGAAGGCGGCGTCGTCGGCTCCGCCCGACCGCTGCCGTCGTCCGGGACGAGCTACCCGGACAATCCCTTCACGTCGCCGATGCCCAGCGACTCGCCGGTGCCGCCGCGCGTGGCCGCCCCGCTCACCAGGAAATCGTTGCCGGGGATTTGCGGGAAACCGCGAAAATTGATGGCATTGCCGAAGCGGTCGCGGCAGGTCGGAAACCGCTTGTCGCAACCCGCCGTCACCGTGAATGCGTCGCCGACGGCGATCGGCTCGGCCATCGCCTGCCACAAGGTCAGTTGCACGAGGCCGCCGGCGAGCTTGTGCTGTTTGATCTCGATCGCGGCGCCGGCATTGCCGCCGGAGGTCCAGAGCAGCCGCCCCGCCGTGAACAGGCCATCGGCGAAACCGCCGAGCCCCGACGCCGCGAGGGCGGCGTTGGCCGGCACGGCGGTGACGACGCCGGCGCCGCGCCACGCCGGATTGGCGAGATCGGCGCGGCAGCGGCGATCCCCAAGATCGGCGCTGCACTTGGCGGTATAGAGCCGCCCGGTCTCCTGCGCCAAGGCGTCGGCGAGGCCGCGCAGCTCGGCCGTGAAGGCCCCGCTTTCGCGCCGGACCTCACCGATATGGCCGCGCGCGGTCAGCACGCGCAGATTCGGCTCGCTCCAATCCACCAGCCAGGTTTCGACCTCCGCCGCGTCGTAGCGTCCGGCCGCGAGGTCAGCCTCGCGCAGCGACTGATCCGCCAACGCGCCCGACACTTCCGCCCCGTCGATCGACTGCCCGAACCGCGTCGCGGCTTCCGACGCCGTGAAGCCGGTGCCGGCGCGGCAGGTGACGCCGGCGACGACCAGATCGCGGTCGTGATCGGTGAAGCCCTGCACGACGCCGTCGCGCCGCCGTAAAATCCAGCCATGCGCCAGCGTCGTGACGCCGCTGTCGAGTTTGCTCTGCAACGCGGCGGGGATGGTGTGCATCGGTTCAGATCCTGATCTCGACCAGCGGAATTTTCGGGATCGCCCCGGCCGAGAAGGCCGACAGATCGACCTCGAGATAATCGGTGTCGAAGCGCACCGGCACGTCGAAGCGAAAACCCGCCGTGACCGCGACGCCAGCCGCCGGACGGTGGCCCGCCGCGAAGGTCACGATCCCGGTCGTCACGTCGCAGCCAAAGCCGCTGGTCTTCTCGACGCCGCCGACGGCGACGCGGACGCTGCCGGCGACCGGCTTGGTGATGTCGCGCCGATAGGGCGAAAACCCCGCGCCGTAGGTCTTGGCCAATTGAAACGTCGCCATCGCGTTGTCGCCGGTGCCGAGCACCTGATCGAACGGCGACACCGCGACCCCGGCCGCGCTGGATGTGTGATCGAGCCGGTCATGCCAGCGAAAGCCGTGAAGCTGGCCGCGCCGCTCCTCGTAGAACGCAACGACGGCCTGCAAGGCGCTCAGCGTCTTGACGCCGTAGCCGGCATCATAGCGCCGCCGCGACGCCGACCAGCGCGCATTGCGCTGCTCGCGGCCGGACCCGAGCGTGACGATCTCGGTGCGGCGCTCCGGCCCGCCGGCGCTTTTCAGCGCGATGTCGAGCGGAAACAGGATCTCGTGGAATGCGGCCATGGATGTCCCACACAAGAGTTTGGTGTCCCGGCGCGGCTGCCGAGCGTCCGATGCCGCCGTCAATGCGACGAAGCAATCTAAAGACTGCGCTGCCCGCGCGCGACGGCGCGGGCGATCTGGCCGGTGATGTAGCTTTCCGAGCGGCGAAAACTCTCGGCGTCCGGCGTCGCGATCTGCACGTTGATCGTGTTGCCGCCGCCACCGCCGGCGACGCCGAGCCGGCCGTCCGGGCCGCGCCGCAGCGGCATGATCGCCTCCGGCCCGGCCTCCCCGGCGAGGCCGACGCCGCCGTCCATCATCGGAAAATAGCTCGGCGTGCCAATCACGCCGCCGCTCGCGAACGGTCTGACGCCGCCGCTTGCCAGCTTCATTCCGGAAAACGCGCCGCCGATCCCACCGAGCATGCCGGACAGCAACCCTGTCAGCCCGCTCGTCAGCGTCTTGGCCAGCGGCTTGAACGCCAGCTTCACCGTCATGTCGGACAGTTTCAGCGCCAGGTTTTTCAGCACCTCGTCGAACTGCTTGCCGCCGACGATCGCGCTGGAGAACGCATGGGTCATGGCGCTGGCAAAGCCCTTGGCGCTGGATTCCAGCCGCCTGGTTTTCGATCCGATATCGTTGAGCGTCGCGCCGGTGGCGAGCAGATCGTCGTCAGCCATGATGAGCCTCGTTGTCGGGAAAAGCGCGCAGCAGCGCGTCGAAATCGGGACGCTTGAGCGGCGGCACCATCGGCCCGCGCACGGCGCGGATCGCATGCGCCAGTTCGCGCGGCGTCATCCGCCAGAACGTCTCGGGCGCCAGCCTGAGCACGCCGAGGCCGAAGCCGATCGCCTCGCTCCATGGAAACGGCGTCACGCTTGGGTCTCATGCGCGTCCGCGAACGTGGCCGCGATCAGTTCGGCGGCGACGCGGACATAGCCGGCCGCGCCGCCGCCGATCGGCATCGCCGCGACCTCGTCATCGCTGATCGACTCGCCGGCGCCGCGCAGGCCGGCGCCGATGATGCGCACCAGATCGCGCGCCGACAGCCGGCCCGCGCCGAAGCGTTCGGTGAGGGCGACCAGATCCGAGGCGCCGAAAGCGGCTTCCAGCTCGGCCAGCGCCCCCAGCGTCAGCACCAGCACGCGCCGCCGGCCGCCGATCTCGGCCTCGATCTCTCCACGATGTCTGTTGGGCATGTTGTTCTCCTTCACCCTCCCCTTGCGGGGCAGGGTCGATATGAGCGAAGCGCAATATCGGGGTCGGATGTCGAACGTCACAGCACCGCGAATGTCAGCGCCCCGGCGGATTCCAGCGACAGGTCGAACGTCACCTCGCCATTGTGCTCGCCGGACAATTCCAGCCCGACGATCTGAAACAAGCCATCGATCGTGCCGAAATCCGGCACCACGACCCGGCACTGGTTGATCGCGCCGTCGAAGAACGCCTGCCGCACCAGCGCGTCCGAGGCCGCATCCTTGAACAGACCCCGGCCCGACAACGACGCGCGCTTGACCCCCGCGCCGGCCAGCAATTCGCGCCAGCGATCCGCCGATTCCGCATGCGTGACGTCGACGGTTTCCGCGTTGAATGCGATCTTGCGGCTGCGAAGTCCGGCGACCGTGACGTAGGCGGTGCCGTCGTGAATCTTCAGCAGCAGGTCTTTGCCTTTTTGCGCGCCCATCGGGCTCTCCTGTTACAATGAGGGTTCGGTGACGGCGCGAAAGCGCAACAGCGCGTGATAGGTGCGGCCGTCGGCCTCGCGGCGAATGTCGGCGATCGCAAATCGCAGATTGACGAGACGATGCCCGGCCGGCGCCAGCGGCGCGTCGTCGAGCGCCTGCAGCACCGCCCCGGCGATGACATGCGCCTCCTTGTGGCCGCCCTGCCGCGACCAGGCATGCAGCGTCAGTTGATGCTCCTGCGTCGGGCCGAGATCGGACGAGACGTCGGCGATCCGCGCGTCGCCCAGCGTGACGTAGGGAAACGCGGCGTTGCGCGGCGGCTCGTCATAGATCCTGGCGCCGCCGAGCGCGGCCCTGACGCCGCTGTCGGCGACCAATGCGGCATGGATCGCGGCGCGCAGCGCGACGGTTGCGGCGGGCATGGTGATGATCCTCGTGGCTGATGGTTCAGATGCCCCGGACAAGCCGCGACACCCTTGCGGCGCGACGCGACGCCCTCGGCCTCGGCGGCGCCATTCTCGCGCGCGGCCAGCGGCGAAAAGCCGCGATCATCGCGGCACGCCGCCGGGCAGCGTCGCGACCGGATCATCACGACGGCGCGCGGCTGGGGCGCGGATGACTGGGGCGCGTGAGAAGAAACCGAATTCTTCAGGTCGGTTTATAAAATCCCGTCGCCAGATTGTGCAATCGCATCCCCGCGGTGCCGGCGAAGGGGTATTCGACGCGATCGACAATCTCCTGCAATACGAGCCGCGATTGTTCCGGCAGCACCACAAGGGTCGCCGTCGCGGCCTCCAATCGGACGCTCGGACTGGGATGGCGATAGAAGGCAGCCAGCACACGTCGCTGATCACCGGGGCGATTCTTTAGTTCGTTTCTGACTGCGTCGATCTGCCAGTAAACACGTTTTACTTTCGCATTTTCGAAGTCCCTGACGGCTCGCCCTTTCGCGATCGCGAGGCGAAGGAATTCGTCCGCTAATTCCGATACGGTCGCAGTCTCCAGATCGCGTTTTCTCATGGTTTCAACATCTTGAACAGATAAGCGCTTCCGATTGCCACGCGGTTTCCGTCGAAATGCCCGGCCTTCGGATCGTCACCACGGCGCGCGGCTGGGGCGCGCGGATCTGAGCGTTCACATTCATTCGGGCCATGGCCTGGGTCTGGTCATCAACTCCGACTCGAGGATGGCTCGAAGAGATCGGACTTGCGGGCGATCACCCTCGTTCCTGCGTGAGCGGAAACCGTCAACTGACCCTCCTCGCGCGCGACCCTAGTCCGACGAATGCAACCCGCCGTCCAGCTCTTTCAAGAGCATCGACGCATTGGCCGAGTGAGGGAAAATATTCGTCTGCTTCAGATCTTCAAGCACCTTGCGCGCGGGCTTCGGCGCCACCTGCATCAGCTCGCTCGCGGCCATGAGCTTGACCTGCGGATTGTCGATGTCAAGCAGGGGAAGCAATGCGATCCGCTGATCGCCCGCGCGGGATTTCAGTTCTTGCGCTATCGCGTTCATCTGGTGAAACAGGCGGCTATAGATGGAGATCGGCCGCCCTTTCAGGAGAACGTCGTCTTGCTCAAGGGCCATTGTAAGAAACTGCTCGACAAGCTCGGCGATCGATAGCTTGTGCAGCCGCTTGTTCGACCTCATTTGATCACCTTGAATTCCCGAAGAACGTTTAACCCCTCGCGAAACTGTTCATCCCAATCCTTGTCGCGTAAATAATCCGTCGGCGACAGGCCGCCGAATTTTTTGCACTTATTTGGCGTCTGATACCATCTGCTGATTTCAATATGCTTCAGCCAGGGCACACTCACGATATTGTCCGAACCATGGATTCGCGATTTGCCGAATTTCCTTACATTACCGTCGTGCTGATTGACAATATGATGCTTCTGGCGGCCGGCTATCGCCGATTGCTTGGCTCTGTCCCGGAGCACCTCATATGTCTCCGGCGGTTCGTTCGCGGTCCTCAACATGTCCGCTTGCGTTTTGAGATAGCCGAGCTGATCGAGAAGGCCGAGATAAGCGGCCACGATCGGAACGTTGCGACCAATTCGCTCGATAACACGCGCGACAGCGCGGACAAAAGCCATCCGCTCTTCGCGCGACTCCGGTAACTGAGCTGGGATCGGAGGTAGTTCGTCCAATGGCGGCCCGCCATTGTGGCCGATCCCCGGTTTGTCAGGCTTGGGTGGCTTGTCCGGCGTAACCACGATCGGCGGCAGGCGACGCGGCGGCTTGCCGGCGAGCCGAACCCCGCCGCTGCGCGGCTTCCGCGGCTTGAGGTCGAACAGATCGAGCTTGTCGATCTCGCGGCCGATATCGCCGAGATCGAACGAGAGATCTGGCAGCGACAAATCCAGACCGCCGCCGCCGACTTGCCCGGTCGCGTCGTCGTCGCGTCCGGTGATGTACACGCGCGGCCGGCCGCTCGATGAGCCACTGCCGCCGCCACTGGTCCACTGCCCGCCGTCGGAATTTCCCGCCGGCACGCGCGGTTGACTGGGATCGTATTTCCGCTCAAGCGCCGGATAGACATCCGCCAGCCGCGTGCCGGGCTTGAGAAATCTCGCCGCGTCCGGGCGTACCCATCGCGCGGCGTCGGGGCGCAGCCAGCGCTGCTGCTGATGCCGCGAGAAAGCGTTCGCGCGAGTGACCATGCGCGGGCTCCGGATTCAACCACCGTCGGAAATGGAAACGGCGCGCCGCAGCGCGCCGTGAAAAGTCCGTGGCGGACGGTCGCGACGCCTTTTGGCGCCTCGCCCGGGACTTACGTCGCGGCGAATTTCAGCAGCTTGATCGCGTCGAAATCCTGCACGCCGCCGCCGACGCGCTTGGTCGTGTAGAACAGCACGTAGGGCTTCGCCGAATAGGGATCGCGCAGCACGCGGACGCCGACCCGGTCGACGATCAGATAGCCGCGCTTGAAATCGCCGAAGGCGACGCTCAGCGCATTCGCCGCGACATCGGGCATGTCCTCCGCCTCGACCAGCGGGAACGTCATCAGCGACGCCTGTCCGCCGGCCTGCGCCGGCGGCTGCCACAGATAATTGCCGTTGCCATCCTTGACTTTGCGGATCGTCGCCTGGGTCTTGCGGTTCATCACGAAGTTGCCGTTCTGCCGGTAACCCGCCTTCAGCGCGTAGATCAGATCGACCAGCACATCGGAGGCATTGCTGGCGGGAAACGCGCCGGCC
>JAQGJY010000345.1 GCA_028290325.1 Tardiphaga sp. | reverse complement strand
ATACGATCGGGCATATCGAGCGCCTGATGATCGACAAGGAAACGGGAAAAGTCTCGTACGCGATTCTGAGTTTCGGCGGCTTTCTGGGTATCGGTACCAACTTGCTGCCGCTGCCCTGGTCAACGCTGACTTACAGCACCAAGCTCGACGCCTACGTGCTCGATATCGATAACGAGCAACTCCAGAGCGCGCCGTCATTTCGCGCGAACCTTGATTTCGACTGGGGCGACCGCAGTCGCGAAGAGCAGTTGCATCGTTACTATGGGGTCACGCCGTATTGGGGCGGGTTCTAACGCCCGCGAGCTTCGCCGTGCTCGAGGCGCGACGCGGCTTGACTGGTGCAGCCGGGTCTCGGGCGGCGCCGCGACGATAACGCCCGCGAATCAGCAGCTGGTTGCGCGGAATTTCTCGTTCCAATCGGGAACGCTCGGTAAATCTTCGCGTTCCCCTTTTGCAACTTCATAGAGGAGATCGTCCCATGTTCACCAAACGTTTCACCGCGAAGTCCTTCACCGCCGGTATCGTCGGTTCCGCGTTGCTGGCCACCGCGGCCTTCGCGCAGTCGCCGTCCACCGACAGCACGACGACGCCATCCACATCGCCATCGCCGTCGACGACCACGGCTCCGTCCGCCACGAGCACGCCGCCATCATCGACCGCCTCCACCAATTCATCCTACACCGGCAACTGGCGCGCCTCGAAGGTCGTGGGCCTCAGCGTGTATAATGAGGGCAACGAAAGCCTCGGTACGATCAACGATCTGCTGACCGACAAGAGTGGCAAGATCGTCGCGGTTGTCGTGGGCGTCGGCGGCTTCCTCGGCGTGGGCGAGCGCTACGTCGCGATCCCGTTCGAAAAGGTCAAGTTCGTCAATGAGCCGGTCGCGACCAACACCGCGAGCAGCGGCAGCGGTGCCGGCGGCGCGTCGTCGACCAAGTCCTCGTCGTCAACCGGCACGACGGGCGCGGCCGGCAGCGGCATGAGCGCGGCACCGGCGGCTTCGACGCCGAACCCCTGGTATCCCGATCACGCCGTGATCAGCGGCACCAAGGATCAGCTGAAGTCGATGCCGGAGTTTAAATACACCAACTCCTAACCATCAGACGCGAGTTGAGAAGCGCGCCCGGTTTCGCCGGGCGCGTTTTTTCGTGCCGGGATCTCAAAGCCCCGGCAGAGCCGACACCACGACATTGATGCCGCCTTGTGCGGCGGCGATCACCCGCAAGGTCTTGGAGTCAAACGCGATGCCGGTGAGCTGCAGCGACGTCACCTGCGCCACGACCTTGACGCCGTTCTCGCTCTTCTGCATGTCGGCGACGAGCGTCGCGATCTGCTGCTGCGCGGTCGCGGCGAACGGTTTGAGATCGACCGTGGCGCGCTCCGCGATCGCATCCTGAAGATATGGCATGGCCGCACGCGCGGCCGAGCCGAGCAGGCCGAACGCCGCCTCGGATTCCACCGCCAGCGTCATGTCGGTGAGCTTGATCGTTTGCTGGACGCGATCGAGCATTGGCTTGCCCCAGACGTGAATGGTCGCCTCGCCGCCGAAGCCGAAGAAGCTTTTCTTTTCCTTGGCGTTGACCAGCATGGAGATCAGCAATCGGTCCCCGGATGCTGCAACGCTGGCGTTCTTCACGGTGATATCGACCGCGCCGCTGCCGTCTTCCGGAAACGTCTTGCCGACGATCTGCGCCTGCACGATCTTGTTCAGTTCGATGAATGGCATGTCGATCGGCACGCCGATATTGATGAGGCCGGGTCGTGCCGGCCCGATCGTCAGCTCCGCGGGGAAGGCGCATTCCGGTGTCGTCGCCGCAGACGTGATGCGCGTATCGGCCTCCAGCCCGAGGGTCAGTGTGACATTGGTGGCGTCGATTTTCGGTTGCGCGGCGATGCCGCGCGTCGGCTTCAATTCGAGCCACAGAGGCGGCAGGCCGGGCGCGGCGCTCGGCAGTGCGATCGAGCGGCACATCCGCGTCCACTCGCGCCGGGCCGCCTGTTCGAGCGCGGGATCGTTGCGGATGCGCTGCTGCAACTGCGCGAGCTGATCATTCACCGTGCGATCGATCACCGGTTTGATCTCGGCCGGAACGTTGACGCGAATGCCAGAGACCGACAGGTTGGTGTCGCTGAGGTTGACCTGCGCGGTCAGTCCCGGCTCGAACCGCCAGTTCGGCAGTAGCGTTGGTCGCGACGTCATGCCGATCGTGCCGCGAATGTCGGCGTTGGCGTTGATCCCCTTGATGTTGATATTGCCGAATTGCTTGGCGACATTGCCGCCGAGCAGGCTGCCAAGGGCGTTGCCGATCGCGCTCTGCGCGTTGCCGGATAGCGCCCCGGAGACTTTCAAGGTGCCGTTGAGCGGCGTTGAAAGCGATAGCCCTTCCGGCGCGCCGGTCGCCACGATCGGCCCGCGCTGCGCGGTCCAATTGATGTCGGCGTCTTTCAACAGTTGCGGCACCGGATTGTCGGCGCGACCGGCGAAGTCACGCGGCGCGCCGCGATCGGCGGCGTCGCGGATAGCGGTCAACGCGATGGCGATCGGTGTGACGATCGTAGAGGTGGATTGCACGGGCGGTAGCGGCGGCAATTCGACGAGCACCGGCCTCGTGCCGGCGCTTTTTGGCGCAACCCAGTCCATGATTTTCAGGGCTGCAACGAAAGCGACGGCGATCACCGCCGTCGCCATCAGGATCGGTTTGAGACGCATTGGTGCTCCCGCGAAAAAGCGGAGCCTACAGTCCGCCGCCAAATGACGCCAGTGTAAGGACAAATAAGACGATGGCGCGGTTGCCCGCGCCATCGTTCAGCCGGATTGCGAAGTCTTAGCCGCGGCGGCCGTTGCCGCTGTCGGCGCGACGCTCGCCCGGCAGCACGACGACCTTGGTCCCGACATTGACGCGGCTATAGAGGTCGGCGACGTCGGTATTGGTCAGGCGGATGCAGCCGGATGAGACGTTCTGGCCGATCGTCGACGGATCGTTGGTGCCGTGGATCCGGTAGATCGTGCCGCCAAGATACATCGCGCGCGCGCCGAGCGGATTGCCGGGGCCGCCCGCCATGAAGCGTGGCAGATAGGGTTGGCGGCGCAGCATGTCGGCGGGCGGCGTCCAGCTCGGCCATTCCGCCTTGCGCGAGACGGTCTGGATGCCCGACCAGGTGAAGCCGTCGCGGCCGACGCCGATGCCATAACGAACGGCGTGGCCGCTGCCGAGCAGGTAATAGAGATAGGTGTTCGCGGTATCGATCACGATCGTGCCGGCGGCCTCGCGACTGGCGTAGCTGACGATCTGGCGCTTGAAGCGCGAGGGCTGTTCGATCTCGGTCGTAGCATCGTCGGCCGGCGCGTAGGGCTGCAGCTGCGGCGGCATCTGCTGCGGCTGGATCTGCATCGGCGCGGGCAGCAACATGAACGGAAACAGTGACGGTGGGGCGGCGTTGGCAGCCGTCGCGAACAGGCCGATAGCGAGGCCGCCGAGGGCCGCCGCGGTGCGGCGGGCCGTGATCGTCGAAATGATGCGGTTGAACATGGCCGGTCTCCGTTGGATGCCTGGTGATGCGCCGTGGTGGCGTCTCGTTGCATCGATCAATAGGAGCCGAGCGTTTCAGGAGATTTGCGTCGTGCCCGGGAAACGGTTTCGTCGCGAGGAGATTTGTGTCGTCGCTTGAGACTGATCGCCGCCAGGATCGATCAAGCGAAGCCGATCGCGCGCCAGCGGCGATTCAATTCGCCCATTTCATGTTCGACAAAACGTGGCTCACCCCGGCCTGGGGCGCGAAGCGCGCCCTTGTCCAGTCATGGCGGAACACACGTTTCCTAGATCACACCCAAGACGATCGCGCCGACAAAGCCGATCGCGGCATACGCGGTCAGAACGCTCAAACGGCTGGTGATGGTCATCAGACGTCTCCTCGGTTTGCGTTTTGGTTTCGCGCACGTGTAACCGCGAGATTAGCGAACCGTTCCCGACCCGAAAAGTCAGCGTTGCTGCACTATTATCGCAAAGACATAACGCCTGGGCGCGGCCCGCATGGTTAAAAAACACTGAAATCAATACGTTGAGTCATCTTTAAAGAAATTGGTGGACTGTGCGCGCATGACGCGCGGAGTTCGTTTGTATCTCGTCGGCTCCTTCGTCCTCGTTTCCCTCGCGGGGTGCGGTCGCGGACTGTTTCAGTCCTCCGAGCGTGAACCGTGGCGGGCCGAGGCAGAGGTTGCTTGTCTGAAATCAGGAGCAGTCCGGGAGAACCCCGATCTGGTCCGGATCAACCCGATCTCGGGCCCCGGGGCCTGTGGCGCGGAGTATCCGCTGAAGGTCGCAGCGTTGGGCGACAGCAGTTCGTCGCTCGGATTTGCCGACGATCTGCGACCGCCGGGCAGCATCGGCAATGCCGGGCCGCGCTGGAACTCGGCGCCGGCGCCGCGCAATTCCTATCCCGAAGTCGCGGTCGGGCAACCGCGCTACGATGCCGGCCTGAGTGGGCCGATGTCGCTGTCCGCGCCGGGTGTCGCACCCGCCGGCGAGGATGACATCGCGGCCGAACTCGAGAACGACGCGCCCGCGCGCGGCGGCTCGATGATGCGGAATCCCTATGCCCAACCCGCCACCGAGCGCCCGCTGCCGCGGCTTGGACCCGGCCCCGCAGCCGCGCCGGGCAATGCCGTGGCCGCATTCGGTCCGGTGGTGATCAAGCCGACGGCGACGTTGGCTTGTCCGATCGTGTCGGCGCTTGATCGCTGGCTGGCGGACTCCGTGCAGCCCGCCGCGATGCGCTGGTTCGGATCGCGCGTCGCCGAGATCAAGCAGATCAGCGCCTATTCCTGCCGGGGCATGAATGGCAACTCGCGCGCGCATATTTCCGAGCACGCTTTCGGCAATGCGCTCGACATCGCCGCGTTCACGTTGGCCGATGGCCGCCGCATCAGCGTCAAGGACGGCTGGAAAGGCATGCAGGAAGAGCAGGGGTTCTTGCGCGAGGTGCAGGGTTCGGCCTGCGAGAATTTCAACACGGTGCTCGCCCCGGGGTCGAACGTCTATCACTACGACCACATCCACGTCGACCTGATGCGCCGCAACAGCCGCCGCAATATCTGCAAGCCGATCGCCTTGACGGCCGACGAGATCGTCGCGCGCTATGCACCGAGCAATCGCGGCTATGCCGGCCGTGATCCATCGGTCACCGGATCGGTCACGACCACCCGCCGCGCCTCGCGTCGCAAAAATACCGACGATGTCGATTACGGCAACGAGTGAGCGTCAGCCAAGCTTGCGCGCGCTTCGGCGCCGCAAGGACGATCTCCGCGCGGATTATCTGGCGCGATAGCCCGCCAGAAACATCCGCACGCCGCTATCCACGACGCGGGCGATCTCGGCCGGTGCCGGCGCGGGCCGCGCCTGAAAAATATAAGGTTGAAACAGCGTCGCCTGACACACTTGCATGAACTGCATGGCCGCCAACTCGGCGTCGGGCATCGCAAGGTCGCCGTGGTCCGCGCGCGCTTTCAGATAGGTCCCGAGCCGCTCCATCGTCAGGGCGATCACGTTATCGTAGAACCGTTTGCCGACGTCAGGCATCCGCTCGGCGATCGCCATCACGGTGCGGACGGCCGAGCCGCCGTCGGGCCGGCATAACAACTGGATATAGGCGCATCCGAACTCGCGCAGTGTGGTCTCGACATCCCGCGCCGGATCGAAATTAAACACCACGCGACCTTGCTCGAGGCATTCCTGTTCCACGATCGCTTCGAACAGCCGGTTCTTGTCGGCGAAATAAACGTACAGCGTGCCTTTTGAAACGCCGGCGGCCCGGGCGATCTCGCCCATGCTGGCGCCGTCGAAACCGAGATTCATGAACACGCCGCGCGCGCCATCGATGATCTGGCGGCGTTTGGAGGTGTCCTCGTCGCCGTCGATGGTCATAACAGGGGCGGGAGCGGCATGGCGTGTCATGGCGGTGTGGTCCAGCGCGGCCCGCAGGCAGCCGCGTACAAATCGGGGCATCGTCCGATCGCGCGCAGACCTAGCTTGACCGAACCGTTCGGTCAATGATATTGACAGCGTCAAGATCAGAAGGCCGGGGGGTGCCCGACCTCTTCATTGTCCGTCGTCAGGAGGCCGTGATGGCCGGTTCACGCGACCAAGCTGCCCGCATCATCCGAACTGAAGCGGAGCTGGCGGAACCGACGCCATTGCGCGATGCCCCCAGCAAACCCGTGGCCGCCGAAGCGCCGCTCGACATTCCGGCCGTCGACAATGCCGCCACGGCAAAGCCGGCCCCGCCGCCGAAATCCGGCAAGCGCAGGGTCGTCCTGGTCGGCGTCGGGCTGCTGCTCGCGATCGCGGCTGCTGTCTATGGCGTGAACTATTATCTGGTCGGCCGCTTTCTGGTCTCGACCGACGATGCGTATGTGCGCGCCAATAATTCGACGCTCGGCGCGCGCGTCTCCGGCCACATCGCGGCGATTCTGCCGAGCGACAACGCCGCTGTGAAAGCCGGCGATGTCGTCTTCCGCATCGACGACGGCGACTACAAGATCGCCCTCGACGCGGCGCGCGCGAAAGCCGCGACGCAACAGGCCACGATCGAACGCATCGGCCGTCAGGTGCTCGCGTCGCAGAGCGCGGTCGAGCAGGCACAAGCGCAAGTCGCTTCCGCCGAAGCCGCCTCGACGCGCTCGCAACTCGATTTCGATCGCCAGCAGGCGCTGAGCACCAAGGGTTTCGCCTCGCGCGCGGTGTTCGAGGGTTCGCAGGCCGGCCGCGACCAGAGTGCGGCGTCGGTGCAGGCCGCCAAGGCGGCGCTCGATGCCGCCCGCGACAATGTCGAGGTCACCAAGGCGCAACAGAACGAAGCTCGCGCCACGCTGCTCGAGTTGCAGAGTTCGATCGCCAAGGCCGAGCGCGATCTGGCGTTCACGGAAGTCCGCGCGCCGGTCGATGGCGTGTTCTCCAACCGCATCGTCAACGCCGGCGATTACATTTCTCCCGGCCAGCGGCTCGGCAATATCGTGCCGCTGAACGACGTGTACATCGATGCAAACTTGAAAGAGACGCAGCTCGCGCGGCTGAAGCCCGGCCAGCCGGTCGACATTTCGGTCGATGCCTATGGCAGCAAAAAGAAGGTCACAGGCCGCGTTGACAGTCTGTCCCCGGCGGCCGGCGCGGTCTTCACGCTGCTGCCGCCTGACAATGCCACCGGCAATTTCACCAAGATCGTGCAGCGCGTCCCGGTACGGATCCGCGTGCCCGCCGAGGTGGCGAAGGACAACAGCCTGCGCGCCGGCATGTCGGTCTATGTGACCATCGACACGAAGGACGATGCGAAGTAGTTCGCGTCAACTTCAGGACGCGCCATGTCCGACACCACCGCCAATACAAGTGGCAATTCTTCAAGTGCCATGCCCGGCATTGATCCGGCCGCCGCCGAGCGCATCGCGCCGCGGCGGCTGCTGGCGTTTCTCATCATGGTGTTCGGCATGTTCATGTCGATCCTCGATATCCAGATCGTGTCGGCATCGCTGTCGGAGATTCAGGCGGGCCTGTCCGCCAGCGCCAACGAAGTCTCGTGGGTGCAGACCGCTTATCTGATCGCCGAAGTGATCGCGATTCCACTCTCCGGCTTTTTGTCGCGCGCGCTCGGGACGCGGATCCTGTTCGCGATTTCCGCGGCCGGATTTACGTTCGCGAGCCTGATGTGCGGCTTCACGTCGTCGATCGAACAGATGATCATCTGGCGCGCCATTCAGGGCTTTCTCGGCGCGGGCATGATTCCGACCGTTTTCGCGTCGGCCTATACGGTGTTTCCGCGCAGCAAATTTCACATCGTCGGCCCGATCATCGGTCTGGTGGCGACGCTGGCGCCGACAATCGGCCCAACGGTCGGCGGCTACATCACCGATCTGCTGTCATGGCACTGGCTGTTCTTCATCAACGTCGTCCCGGGAATCGGCATCGTCATCGGCGTGCTGACGCTGGTCGATTTCGACAAGCCGCAATTCGACCTGCTCGATCATTTCGACTGGCTTGGTCTCGGTTCAATGGCGGCGTTTCTCGGCTCGCTCGAATACGTGCTGGAAGAGGGGCCGCGCAACGATTGGCTTCAGGACGAGTCGATCGCGTTCTTCGCGGTGGTCTGCGTCGCCGCCGCGATCGTGTTTTTCTGGCGCGTGCTGACGGCGAAGGAGCCGATCGTCGATATCCGCGCCTTCACCAATCGGAATTTCGCGCTCGGCTGCCTGTTTTCGTTTTGCGTCGGCATCGGTCTCTACGGTCTGACTTACATCTATCCGCGCTATCTCGCGGAAATTCGCGGCTACAGCGCGTTGATGATCGGCGAGACCATGTTCGTCTCGGGTATCGCGATGTTCTTGACCGCGCCGATCGTCGGCCGGCTGATGCAGAAGGTCGATATGCGAATCCTGATCGCGGTCGGCCTCGTGTTGTTCGCGGTCGGCACCTGGATGATGACCGGCATCACCCGCGATTATGATTTCTACGAATTGCTGATGCCGCAAATCCTGCGCGGCGTCGGCATCATGCTGGCGATGGTGCCGGTCAACAATATCGCGCTCGGCACGCTGGCGCCCGACCTCGTGAAGAACGCATCGGGCCTGTTCAACCTGACGCGCAATCTCGGTGGCGCGGTGGGGCTCGCGCTCATCAATACCGTGCTCGACCATCGCACTGATTTTCATATTTCGCGGCTGCACGACAAGGTGACGTGGGGCAACGCCATGGCCGTGGAGACGCTGAATAATTTTACCCAGCGCTTTCAGGGCAGGGGCGACGCCGCGTTGATGGCGATGAAGCAGTTGCAGCAGATCGTCCATCGCCAGGCGGTGGTGATGGGCTTCGGCGATGCGTTCTACGCGCTGACGTTCTTCTACCTCGCGCTGAGCTTGCTGGTCTTCATGGTCGCGAAGCCCGCGCCTCTGTCGGGCGGCGCCGGCGGCGGACATTGAGTTCATGCCCGGGCCGAAATGGCGAAGGGTCCGGCGTGTGTCGCCGAACCCTTCGTGGATGAATGTCAGCCGGCCTGTAAGCCGGGTTTTGTAGGGCACCGCCCGTTTGCACGGACGATACGTGACGGCCATTCATCTGGGACCATGCTTGCGCATGGCCTCAAGCAACCTACCCGGACGGTCGAGCCCAACATGGCCCTGCGGCGTTATCGCTTGCGCGATCGGCCCGCGTTGCCGTCCCTATTCGGTTTTGCTCCCGGTGTGGTTTGCCATGCCGTCCCCGTTGCCGGGGACGCGGTGCGCTCTTACCGCACCTTTTCACCCTTACTTCTCACGGATGAGAAGCGGTTCGTTCTCTGTGGCACTGTCCCTGGGGTCGCCCCCGCCGGACGTTATCCGGCACCGTATGTCGATGGAGCCCGGACTTTCCTCCCCGGCCACCTTTCGGTGATCGCCGGAGCGGCCGTCCGGCCGACTGACAGGCAAGCCATGACGGCTGCGCCGGTTCGGGTCAAGAGCCGCCGTTCAAAGCGTTCTGCGCGGCGAGCGCGGTCATCAGCGATTGCAGCGTCGTCAACGTCGAGTGATCGGCCACGCCATCGACGCGGGCGGGCCGGAAATGGCGCTGGAACGCCGTCACGACCTCCATCGTGGCTTTGTCGTAGTCGCCGTTCGCAGCGATGCCGTAACCGTAGCTTGCCAGCGCCTCCTGCAACCCCAACACGGCATCGCCGCTGGCCCCGGGCTTGAGCGCTTCGCCACCGTGCGAGAGCGGCGCGGGCGGCACCCAGACGCCGACGCCGGAATGCGCCAGCGATTGCCATGGAAATTTTTCGCCGGGATCCTGCTTGCGGCCCGGCGCAACGTCGGAATGGCCGAGCACGCGATGCGACGGCAAGTCGTGCCGCAGCATGATGCCGCGACACAGCGCGATGACCGCCGCGATTTGCCGCAACGGGTAATCCGGATAGCCCCAGTCATGGCCGCGATTGATGATCTCGACGCCGATCGAACACGAATTGATGTCCGTCTCGCCGGCCCAGAACGCCGCGCCGGCATGCCATGCCCGTTTGGATTCGGGAACGCATTGCACGATGCGGCCATCTTCCAGCACGACATAATGCGCGGAGACATCGGTGCCTTCGCTGCACAACCGCGTCAGCGCGCCCTCGACATCGGGCATCCCGGTATAATGCAGCACGATCATATCGGGATAGCGGCCGTCATTGCGCTCGCCGAAATTCGGCGACGGCATCACGTCCGAGACGACGGAGGAATCCGGGACGAATAGCTCCGCGCTCGTGCTGCCCTTGGGTAAAGGCAGCGCGCGCTTGCGCTTCGACTCGGTTTCAGGGGGAAAAGGGCCGGGCAATTTCACAATGGTACGCCAGTATGGAACGCGAGTCAGTGCACGCTTACGCATCACTATTTCGACTGCGACAGGAGCGCGCAACCCATACGACCGGCGTTTTCGCAGGTTTGTGAGCCGCGGACATCATCGCGTGCGAATGTTGTTAAGGGCTTCATCAACGCTTTCTTAACGCTAAGTGACGTTACTTAGTGGTGAAGAGCCGGCCCGGCGGGGACGGACGACATTCAAAACGCAACCGTCATGGCCGTTCCACTCCATCGATGCGGTTCGCCGGCCTTGCGCGTGACACACGCGGGCTTGCGATCGATTGCAGCGGGAACGTCCATCCGTCCGGTCGGCGACAGAGCAAGGCGACCGAAGCGACATGGACCGGGCGCATCTCTTCAGACCAATCCGGTTCCGCGTCGCCGCCGCGAAAGCCGCGCCATGAGCGCGGATACGCCGCGGCATATCCCGGTGCTCGGCCGCGAGGCCGTGGACGG
>JAQGJY010000326.1 GCA_028290325.1 Tardiphaga sp. | reverse complement strand
TTTGTCGATTCAAGCGCCGGAGCGTTCAACGCTTCCGTCTCGTAGCTGACGTCGCGTTTTACACCGCTCGCGCGGCATTGTCCTGGACGGGACCGGGCCGAGCACGAGCCGCCGCGGAATTCGCACGTGATCCGCGCAACTGATCCGCCGGGTCGTCTCATTTTCTCGCGGAGCATGGCCTGCTTCCGGATCGCGCTTGCGTGGCATGGGATGCTGGCAGGCGGCGATTCCACGGACGAACATTCTCGTTGACGGCGAGGCACATCGCCCTGAAATTGCACGCGATTTCATGCACGGCGCAAAGCGCCCGCCACGCGGCGGTGACGGCGCCGACATCCGGGAGATTTCGATGCTGACTGTGTCACGACGCGCTTTTGCCGCGCTGATCGCCGCCGCCGCCTTGCTGCCAGGCGCGGCCTTCGCCGCCGATCCGCTGAAGGACATCCGGATCGACTGGGCGACCTACAATCCGGTCTCGATCATTCTGAAGCAGAATGGTCTGCTGGAAAAAGAATTCGCCAAAGACGGCATCAAGGTGACGTGGGTGCAATCGGCGGGCTCGAACAAGGCGCTCGAATTCCTCAATGCCGGCTCGATCGATTTCGGCTCGACCGCCGGCTCCGCCGCGTTGGTCGCCAAGATCAACGGCAACCCGATCAAGTCGATCTACGTCTATTCGCGTCCGGAATGGACCGCGCTCGTCACCGCGAAGGACTCCAAGATCACGTCGGTGAAGGACCTCAAGGGCAAGCGCGTCGCGGTCACGCGCGGCACCGATCCGCATATTTTTCTGGTGCGCGCCTTGCTCGATGCGGGCCTGAGCGAAAAGGACATCACGCCGGTGCTGTTGCAGCACGCCGATGGCAAGACCGCGTTGCTGCGCGGCGATGTCGATGCATGGGCGGGGCTCGATCCGATGATGGCGCAGGCCGAGATCGAGGACGGCGCGAAACTGTTCTTCCGCAAGCCGGAGGCCAATACGTGGGGCATCCTGAACGTGCGCGAGCAATTCCTGAAGGATTATCCGGACGTCGTGCGCCGTGTCCTCGCGGTCTACGAGGACGCGCGCAAGGCGTCGGTGGCGGATTACGACGGCTTGAAAAAGGCCTTCATCGGCGTCACCAAATTGCCCGACGCGGTCGCCGACAAGCAGCTCAAGGAGCGCACCGAGCTGACGCATAGCCGGATCGGCGCGCCGCAGCGCGAGTCGATCCTGGCGGCCGGTCTGGCCTTGCAGCAGGCCGGCGTGATCGACGCCAAAGTCGACGTGAAGGCAACGGTGGACGCGCTGATCGACGATCAGGTTCCATTGCCGAAGAGCTGAGGGCTTCACCGCGGATTGCAGCCGATATATCCACTGTGTTCATCGTCCCCTCTCCCGAAGCGACGCAATTGCAGCGCCAGGGGAGAGGGAAGCGAGAGCCACCTTGCAATCTTCAGCGAGACGCGGTTTGGCTAGGCCGATGACGCTGGACACGACCACACTCAACGCCGCCGCGCAGGCGGCGCCCGCCGCGACGCGGACGCAATGGCGTGTCTTGAAGCCGCTGCTCGGCATGCTGCTGCCGCTCGGCATCGCGCTGGCGTGGGAACTCGCGGTCTATCGCGGCTGGTCGAACGGCCGGTTGGTGCCGCCGCCGTCGCGCGTCTTGGCCACCATCATGGACCTGGCGCGCTCCGGCGAACTGACACGCCACGTCGTCACCACGCTGACACGGGTCGGCGCGGGCTTCGGTCTCGGCGTTGTCGCCGGCACCATGTTCGGCGCCATCTGCGGCTATTGGGACGTCGCGCGGCGGTTGTTCGATCCGACGGTGCAGGCGTTGCGCGCGATTCCGTCGATCGCCTGGGTGCCGTTGTTCATTCTCTGGCTCGGTATTTTCGAGACCTCGAAGATTACGTTGATCGCGGTCGGTGTGTTCTTCCCGGTCTATCTCGGCGTGATGGGCGCGATCCTGTCGGTCGATCGCAAGATCGTCGAGGTCGGTCGCACGTTCCGGCTGAGCGGCGCGGCGATGATCCGCCGCATTCTATTGCCGGCGGTGCTGCCGGCCTATGTCGTGTCGCTGCGCGTCGGCCTCGGACTCGGCTGGATGTTCGTTGTCGCCGCCGAATTCATGGGCGCGTCGGAAGGGCTTGGCTATCTGCTGATCGACGGCCAGCAGCTCGGCAAGCCCGCGCAGATCGTCGCCGCGATCGTGATCTTCGCCGTGCTCGGCAAGACCACCGATTGGCTGATCGAACTCGCCACCGCGCCGTTCCTGCGCTGGCAGGACGGCTTTCGCGCCGGCGGGGCGGCCTGATGCTGCTGCTCGACCGCGTCGACAAGACCTATCCGAACGGCGTCCGCGCGCTGGAACGGTTTTCGGCCGACATTCCGCAGGGTGAGATCGTCGCCATCATCGGCGGGTCCGGCTGCGGAAAATCGACATTGTTGCGCGCCGTCGCCGGCCTCGATCGCGCCAGCGCCGGGCTGGTGTCGCTCGACGGCGCGACGATCGAGGCGCCGCATGCCAAGATTGGCATCATCTTTCAGGAGCCGCGATTGCTGCCGTGGCTGAGCGTGGCCGACAATATCGGTTTCGGCCTCGGTGATCTGCCGAAGGATGTCCGCCGCGAGCGGGTCGCGACCGCCTTGACGCGGGTCGGCCTCGCCGACAAGGCGAAGGCGTGGCCGCGCGAACTGTCCGGCGGGCAGGCGCAGCGCGTCGCGATCGCGCGGGCGCTGGTGCCGCAGCCGGAAGTGCTGTTGCTCGACGAGCCGTTCTCCGCGCTCGATGCCTTCACGCGGGCGGATTTGCAGGATCATCTGCTCGACCTGTGGGCCGACACGCGACCGACGCTGCTGCTCGTCACCCATGACGTCGACGAGGCGGTGGTGCTGGCCGACCGGGTGCTGGTGATGCGGCCGCGCCCCGGCCGGCTGTTCGACGACATCACCATCAACCTGACGCGGCCGCGCGACCGCGCCTCGCCGCTGTTTGAGAGTTTCAAGCGTCGCGTGCTGACCGCGCTGGACCGCTCGCTCGATCTGTCCGTGCCTGACGGCGCCGGCAAATCCGCCGCCGGCGACGCGATGTGGTGGTAGCACGGTCGTCATGCCCGGCAGGTCCGCGTTCCGCGCGCGAACCTCAATCGTGGTCATGGTGGACGTGAGGAGATTCCGGGTTCGCATTAGCAAAAATGCAAATGCGCGCCCGAATGACGATATGTAGTATGCACTCGGAATTCCAAAGGGAGAGAGACATGGATGCCGCCACGTTGCGCGCCACGCAGGCGCCGATCAAGGAACGCTACAAGGCCGATCCGACCGCCGCGTTCATCACGCTGAAAGCCAAGGGCTCGATCGACAGCGACGGCATCGCCTGCAAGCTGGAAACCGGCCGCGCGATGACGATGGCCGGCTTGCATCCGCTGACCGGCGGCTCCGGCCTCGAATTGTGCTCGGGCGATATGTTGCTCGAAGCGCTGGTCGCCTGCGCCGGCGTCACGCTCAAGTCGGTCGCGACCGCCGTGGAAGTGCCGTTGCGCGCCGGCCACGTCATCGCCGAAGGTGATCTCGATTTTCGCGGCACGCTCGGCGTCGATAAGGAAGCGCCGGTCGGCTTCGCGGAAATTCGCTTGCGTTTCGACGTCGAGACCGACGCGCCGCAGGACAAGCTCGATCTGCTTTTGAAACTGACCGAGCGTTATTGCGTCGTCTATCAAACCATCAAGAACGGGCCGAAAGTGTCGGTCTCGATGCAGCGCGTTTGATCGCGGGCGACGATGCATCACGATTGAGACGCAGCGCGACAGTTCATCGTCCCTCCCACCGGGGGACGATGAACCATGAAGTCCGAATTCAACCAGACTGAATCAGACCTCATCCCCAAACGGAGACGACAGTGGCCGCAACAATCAGTCCGCTCGCCGGCAAGACCATCGCCGCGTCTTTGCTGGTCAACGTCCCGCGATTGGTGACGGCCTATTTCGCCAACAAGCCCGATCCGCACGAGCCATCGCAGCGCGTCGCCTTCGGCACGTCGGGGCATCGCGGCTCGGCCTTCAACAGCGCCTTTAATGAGAACCACATTCTAGCGATCAGCCAGGCGCTGTGCGATTACCGCAAGTCCGCCGGCATTGACGGGCCGATGTTCATCGGCATCGACACCCACGCGTTGGCGGAGCCGGCGCTGGTGAGCGCGCTCGAAGTGTTCGCCGCCAACGACGTGACGGTGATGATCGACGAACACGGCGGCTATACGCCGACGCCGGTGATCTCGCGGGCGATCCTGACCTACAACAAGGGCCGCGCCGCCGGCCTCGCGGACGGAGTGGTTATCACGCCCTCGCACAATCCGCCGGACGATGGCGGCTTCAAATACAATCCGCCGAATGGCGGCCCGGCCGATACCGACATCACCGCCGGCATCGAGCGCGCGGCCAACGCTTATCTCGCCGATAACATGGCCGGCGTGACGCGCGTGCCGATCCAGCGCGCCCGCAAGATGGCGCATGTGCATCCGCATGATTTCACCACGCCCTATGTCGCCGATCTCGGCAACGTCATCGACATGGACGCGATCCGCGGCTCCGGCGTCAAAATCGGCATCGATCCGCTCGGCGGCGCCGGCGTGCATTACTGGCAGCCGATCATCGAACATTATGGCCTCGACGCGACGATCGTCAGCGACGTGATCGATCCGACATTCCGGTTCATGACGGTGGATTGGGACGGTAAGATCCGCATGGATTGTTCATCGCCTTATGCGATGGAGCGGTTGATCGGGATGCGTGACCGTTTTGACGTCGCCTTTGCCAACGATACCGACGCCGATCGCCACGGCATCGTCACGCGCTCCGGCGGGCTGATGAATCCGAACCATTATTTGGCGACATCGATCGCCTATCTGTTCGCCAACCGGCCGCAATGGTCGCCAGCGGCGGCGATCGGCAAAACCGTCGTCAGCAGCGCGATCATCGATCGGGTCGTCAACAAACTCGGCCGCCGACTGGTCGAGACGCCGGTCGGATTCAAGTGGTTCGTCGATGGCCTGATCGACGGCTCGTTCGGATTCGGCGGCGAGGAAAGTGCCGGCGCATCCTTCCTGCGCCGCGACGGCACGGTGTGGAGCACGGACAAAGACGGCTTGATCCTCGGGCTGCTGGCGGCCGAAATGACCGCGAAGAACGGCCGCGATCCCAGCCAATCGTTCAAGCTGCTGACCGACGAGCTCGGCGTGCCGTTCTATGAGCGGATCGATGCACCGGCGACGTCCGCGCAGAAGGATGCGCTGAAGAAGCTGACCCCGGAGCAGATCGGCATGACGCAACTTGCCGGCGATCCGGTGCGCGCCAGCTTGACCAAAGCGCCGGGCAATAATGTCGCCTTCGGCGGCATCAAGGTCAGCACCGACAACGGCTGGTTCGCGGCGCGGCCGTCCGGCACCGAGGATGTGTACAAGATCTACGCCGAGAGTTTTCGCGGCAAGGACCATCTCGCGCGCATTCAGGCCGACGCGCAAAGCGCGATCGACGGCGTGATCG
>JAQGJY010000322.1 GCA_028290325.1 Tardiphaga sp. | reverse complement strand
GATTTGGCCTTCGATTCGGACTTGGATGAGGGCTTGGTTGAGGACTTGGTTGAGGATTTGGATGAAGGCTTGGCCTTCGATGCCGCCTTGGCCTTGGCTAGCAGCAGCTTCCTGTTCTTCTTGTCTTTCTTCTTGTCCTTTTTAGTCCTCTTGTCCTTTTTGTCTTTAGCCATGCTGTCCTCCTGGTGATGCAGACCGGCGACGGGCCCGCGATGATGGTGGCGATGCAAAGCCTGCGATGCCCGACGGTCCAACTTACGCGGCGGGTTACGACGCGCGGCTAACCAAACCCTCGGGCCGCGCGCCGCCGGTCGCCCAGTCGAGCAATTCCACCGTGTGCACGATCGGCGTCGACGTGCCGCCGGATAGCTGCATCATGCATCCGATATTGCCGGCGGCGATGACATCCGGCCTCAGCGTGGCGATGTTGGCGACCTTGCGATCCCTCAACTGGCTGGCGATGTCGGGCTGGAGAATGTTGTAGGTCCCAGCCGAACCGCAACACAGATGGCTTTCCGGCACATCTTTCACCACGAATCCGCTCTTGGAAAGCAATTCTTTCGGGGCCAGCGTCACCTTCTGGCCGTGCTGCAACGAGCACGCCGAATGATAGGCGACCACCATGTCGCCGTGCTGGCGCGGCGCGGAAAGCGTCATGCCGCTGAGATACTCGGTGATGTCCCTGGTCATCTCCGAGACGCGCGCGGCGGCAGCGGCGAAGTCTTTATCTTCGCGCAGCAGATAGCCGTAGTCCTTGATGACGGTGCCGCAGCCGGAGGTCGTCACCAGAATGGCGTCGAGTCCACCGCGATCGGCCTCGCCGAGCCAGACCGCGATATTGGCCCGCGCCCGCGCCAGCGCGTCGTGCTCATGGCCGAGATGATGCGTCAGCGCGCCGCAGCATTGTTCGTCGCGCACCAGCACCACTTCGACGCCGTGGCGGGTCAGCAGACTGATCGCGGCCTGATTGATTCGCGGCGCCAGCACTTGCTGCGCGCAGCCCTGCAATAATGCGACACGCGCAAGACGCGGTCCCTGCGCCGGAAAAACGCTGCCGCCTTGCGGGCCCGCCGCCGGCAACGACGTCGGCGCCATTTGCAACATCGCGCGGACGCGACTGAACACGGTCGGGTTGGGTTTGCCTTTGGTCGAGGGCAGCAACGCCGCCAGCGGCCTGGCCAGGCGGGCCATCGTCATGCTCAGGCGAAACAATCCGGGCCGCGGCAGCACGAATGCCAGCAAGTCGCGCAACAGCCGCTCCGGCAGCGGCCGGATATAATCGCGATCGATGCGGACGCGCGCCTGATCGACCAGATGCATGTAGTTGACGCCCGACGGGCAGGTCGTCATGCAGGCCAGACACGACAGGCAACGGTCGATATGCTTGACCACCTCTTTGGTCGGCGGCTTATCCTTCTCGAGCATTTCCTTGATCAGGTAGATCCGCCCGCGCGGCGAATCCAACTCGTCGCCGAGCAGCACGTAGGTCGGACACGTCGCGGTGCAAAATCCGCAATGCACGCAGGCGCGCAAAATCTTATCGGCCTGCGCGATGTCGGGATCGGCGAGCTGCGCCAGGGTGAATTCGGTCTTCATGGAGTGCCCCGGATCATGCGGCCGCGATTGAGAATGTGGGTCGGGTCGAAGCTCTTGCGAACGCGCTCGCCAAGCGCGGCAAGGCCGGCGGCCTGCGGATGAAACACATCGATCGCGCGACGCGCCTCGTCCGAGCCGCGGATCAGGGTGGCATGGCCGCCGATGGCGTTGACGCGACCGCGCAACGACACCGCCTGCGCGGCGTCGTGCGGCGGCAGCGCCGCCCAGATCAGGCCGCCGGCCCAGTCGTAGATCACTTCGCCGCCGGTCTCGCGCGCCAGCGCCTCACCGAATGATCCGCCTGACGCCGGCGGGCAGACGATGCGCCACACCGGCCACAACGCGCGCGGACCATCGAACGCAAACGGCGTCACGTCGCGCACGTCGCGCCAGATGGCGGCGGCGTCCTCGACGATCTCCGCCTCGCCATAGCTGGCGGCCAACGCCGCGCGCAACGAACTGGCGCGATGCCCGGCCGAGACGGTGATGCCTTCGAGCCGGATCAGCGTCACGGATTGATCCTCCGCGGCCAAGGCGGCCAGCGCGCCCGTCGTCGTGCGCAGCGCCGAGCCGGGCAGATGCGCCGCGCCGGAGACGTCGAACGGCGAGGTCATCGCCGCCGTCATCGCCTTGTTCGCGGTCACCGCGTCGAGCCCGCGCAGCACCAGCGTGCGCTCGCTTTCCGGACGCGGCATCACCTTCAGCGTCACCTCGGTCATGACCGCGAGCGTGCCCCATGACCCCGCGATCAGCTTGCACAGGTCGTAGCCGGTGACGTTCTTCACCACCTTGCCACCGGCGACGAAACTGTCGCCGAAGCCTGACACCGCATGCGCGCCCAACAGGTGATCACGGATGCCGCCGGCGCTGATCCGGCGCGGTCCGGCGAGCCCCGCCGCGATCATGCCGCCGATCGTGCCGGCGTCGCGCGCGCCGCCGAGCAGAACCGAAACGTTCATCGGCTCGAAGGCGAAGTGCTGGTTCTTCGAATCGATCAGCGACATCACGTCGGCGAGCGGCGCGCCGGCCTGCGTGGTGATGATCAGTTCGTTGGGTTCATAATCGACGATGGCGTTCAGCGCCGACATGTCGAGCACGGCATTGGTGGCGACCGGATGACCGATCGCGCGCTTGCTGCCGTGTCCCATCACTTCGAGCGGTTGCGCGCTGGCGATCGCGGCGCGCACGATCTGTTCGACGTCTTTGGGATCGCGAGGATTGAGCGAGGTCATGCGTGTGTCTTGATCTGGCGAGCGATGGATGGCTTGCGGAGGCCGGGCTGGCGGTTGCGACGACGCTGAGTCCGAGCGCAACGCCCGCCCTCACCCGGCTGGTGACGCCGCAAAAGCGAGGGAATGGACAGCATCACCGCGTTCGCCACCATCACCACCCTCAAAATCGCGGCAATTCGGGAAACGCCAGCCTGCCGCCATGGACATGGACGCGACCCAGTTCCGCGCAGCGATGCAAGGTCGGAAACACTTTGCCGGGATTGAGCAGACCGTCTTTGTCGAACGCGCATTTCAACCGCTGCTGCTGTGCCAGATCCGTCTCCGTGAACATCTCCGGCATCAAATCGCGCTTCTCGATGCCGACGCCGTGCTCGCCGG
>JAQGJY010000265.1 GCA_028290325.1 Tardiphaga sp. | reverse complement strand
CAGCAGGTCCAGCTGATCTACGCGCCCTGGACCAAGTTCTGTCTCAAGGGTCAGGACGCCAACGCCAAGCAGGTCTGCTTCACAGGCAAGGACGGCCGCATCGAATCCGGCCAGCCGGTCATCGCCGCCGTCATCATCGAGCCGGAAGGCGAGCCGAAGAAAATCCTGCGCGTGACACTGCCGCTCGGCATGCAGCTCGTGCACGGCACCCGCGTCATCGTCGACAGCAACGCGCCGGCGCAATCGCCTTATGTGATCTGCTTCGCCAATGGCTGCATGTCCGACTACGAAGTGACGCCCGAACTGCTGGCCAATCTGAAGAAGGGCCAGAACCTCGTCGTGCAGGCGATCAATTCCAACGGCGCTCCGCTGACCTTGCCGCTGCCGCTGAGCGAGTTCGCCAAGGCCTATGACGGACCGCCGACGGACCCGAAGGTGTTCGAGGAAACCCAGAAGAAGTTGCAGGACGAATTGCAGAAGCGCGCCGCCGAGGCCCGCGCCAAGCTGGAAGCCCAGCAGCCGGCCGGCGCCGCTCCCGCCAACCCGGCCGCGAAGTAGACTTCAGGTTCTCAAACAAAAAAGGCGCTCCGAGAGGGGCGCCTTTTTAGTTGGTGCCCTCGCGTGCACTGGGACGCGAAGCGCGCGCACGGCGACACGGGCCGGCCACGCCGCGTCCGCGAAATGGACCCGCGAGACTAATTCAATGATGGATTGCGCTGGCGATAGCCGCCGGCATTGTCCTTGACGAAGATCTCCGCGACCTGCGAATGCCGGATCGGCTCACCGCTTTCGTCCGGCAACAGATTCTGCTCGGAGACGTAAGCGACGTATTCGGAATCGGAATTCTCGGCGAGCAGATGATAGAACGGCTGATCCTTGTGCGGACGCACTTCCTCGGGGATCGACAGCCACCATTCCTCGGTATTGTTGAATACCGGATCGATATCGAAAATCACGCCCCGGAACGAGAAAATCCGGTGGCGCACGATCTGTCCGATCTGGAATTTGGCGGTCCGCGCTTTAATCATGTCTAGCCGAATAGACCAGGATTGTGGCCGATGCTAGAGGCAAACGGCCGTTTTGCCTCGGCCTCGGCTGGATATCGTCCAGACCACGCGGTTGGTTCCGTCCAGAAAGCCACCTTCTTTATGATCGACATTCTTAATCTGGCGCTGCCGTATTTCGGGCTGATCTTCATCGGCTTCGCCTGCGGCAAGCTGAAGCGGCTCCCGGAATCCGGGCTCGCGTGGATGAATTTCTTTCTGCTTTACGTATCGTTGCCGGCTCTGTTCTTCCGCATCATGTCGAAGACGCCGTTCGAGGAGTTGAACAATCCGCCTTTCGTGGTCGCGACGACGCTGGGCACAATGGTCGCATTCTGTCTGGCGGGTTTGGTCGGCCGCTGGATTGGCGGCATCTCGGTGCGCCAGGGCACGATGGCGGCGCTCGCCGGCGGCTACGGCAATATCGGCTATATGGGGCCGGGGTTGGCGCTGGCTGTGTTGGGGCCAAAAGCCGCCGTGCCGGTGGCGTTGATTTTCTGCTTCGACAGCATTTTTCTGTTCTCGATCGTGCCGTTGTCGATGGCGCTGACCGGCGCGGAACGACGGCCGCTGTTGCCGACGATCGGCCTGGTCGCCCGCGAGATCCTGCTGCATCCATTGATCGTTGCGGCCTATCTGGGCGCGTTGTCCGCCGCGCTGCATGTCCAGTTGCCGGTCGCCATCGACGGGATGCTGGCCTTTCTGCAAAATGCCGCCGCGCCGGTGGCGCTGTTCACGTTGGGCGTCACCGTGGCGTTGCGGCCGTTCGGGCGCGTGCCCTGGGAGGTGCCGGGCGTCATCGCGATCAAGCTGATCCTGCATCCGTTGCTGGTGGTCGGGCTGATGCTGGCGATCGGGCCGTTTCCGCCGTTCTGGGCGGCGACGGCGGTGCTGATGGCGTCGCTGCCGCCGGCGCTGAACGTCTTCATCATCGCGCGGCAATACGACTCGTGGGTCGAGCCGGCGTCCGTCGCGGTGTTGCTCGGCACCTTCATGTCGGTGGTGACGCTGACCACCGTGATGTGGCTCATCAAAACCGGGCAGATGCCGTTCTGAGCGTTACGACCGCCACGACGGCGCGAGGCCTTCGCGCATCGCGAGTCGTTTCAGCGGGCCGATCGCGTCGATCAGTCGCAGCCCGATCGCGCGGGCGAGTTGCATCGGCAGCAGATCGCTGAGCAGCGAGCGGTTGGCGATATCGATCACGGCGGTCCGGCTCATGACGTCGCCACGCCGGGCGCGGGCGTAACGCGCGAGAACGGCCGGCGCGCCGATGTCGTCGCCGGCGGCAACCGCCGACGCGACGATGCCAGCCAGATCCGAGGCGTCGCGCAGACCCATGTTGAGGCCTTGCGCGCCGATCGGCGGCAGCACATGCGCGGCTTCGCCGACCAGAACGATGCGATTGCGGGCGAAGGCCTGCGGCCGCTCGATCGACAGCGGGAACAGATGCCGGCCCGGCTGCACCGTCATGCGGCCGAGGATGTGATGCGCCTGCGTTTCAACGGCGGCCGACAGGGCCGCATCGTCGAGCGCCATCAGCCGTTCGGCTTCATCCGGCGCCGCGACCCAGACCACGCTGCAACGATCGCCGGGCAGGGGCACGAACACGCAGGGGCCTTGCGCCGTATGGAATTCGGTCGAGACGTTTTTGTGCGGCCGGGAATGCGTGACCGTAAACGTCAGCGCCGATTGCGGTAGCCGGTGTTGCGTCACCGCAATGCCCGCGGCTTCGCGGCACAGCGACTGCCGGCCGTCCGCGCCGACGACCAGCGCCGCTTTGAGGGTTTCGCCGGTGCGGGTTGTCACGGCAACGCTATCGTCGCCCGGCGTGACACCGTCGGCATCGGCATCGAAACGGGTCAACTGCGGCAACTCGCTGGCGCGGGCTTCCAACGCCGCCATCAGCACGTGGTTTTCGATGTTGTGGCCGAACGCATCGCGGCCGATATCGACCGCGCGGAATTTCACCTCGGGCGCGCGGATCAGTCGCTTGGTGTCGTCGACCAGACGCATCACTTCGAGCGGCGCCGACTGGTCAGCGCAGCGCGCCCAGACACCCAGTCGTTCGAGCAACTCGACGGAGCCGCCGAGCAACGCGGTGGTGCGGTTATCGGCATAGGGCGCGCGGCGGGCGATCAGCGCGGTGCGCGCCCCGGCGGAGCCCAGCGCGATCGCGGCGGTCAGGCCGGCCGGGCCGCCGCCGATCACGGCGACATCAAAGGAGGAAGTCTGAATGGGACTGCTGGTCATGGCGAGATAATTGGCCTTTGCCGGCAGCCTTTTCAAGCGCGGTGCATGATCGGCGGCTGGGCAATGCCCGGGGAATTCTGATAGGCACGTCGGACAAATGACACCTCTCGATCACCAACAGGCCTCGACGGCCTCCCGCAAGGCGCGCGCGGCGGCGTTTTCCGTCCATATCCTCACCGCGCTGGGGGCCGGCGTGGCGCTCGCGGCGATGCTCGAAGCGGTGCGCGAACACTGGGCCGCGATGTTCGGCTGGCTCGGCATCGCGCTCATCATCGACGGGATCGACGGTCCGCTGGCGCGGCATCTGGATGTGGCGCGCCTGCAGCCGGACTGGTCGGGCGACACGCTCGACCTGGTGGTCGATTTTCTGACCTATGTGTTCGTGCCGGCCTATGCGATTTGCGCGAGCCATCTGTTGCTGCCGATCGCGGCGCCCTTGCTGGGAGCTGGCATCGTGGTGACGTCGGCGCTCTATTTCGCCGATCGCCGCATGAAAACCGAGGACAACCACTTCCGTGGGTTTCCGGCGCTGTGGAATGCCGCGGCCTTCTACCTGTTTCTGCTGCAACCGTCGCCGGGTTTGGCGAGCCTTTGCATCGCGGCCCTGATCGTTCTGACTTTCGTCCCGTTTCGCGTCATCCATCCGTTTCGGACCAAGCGGTTGCGGCCGCTGACGCTGACGTTGATCGCGTTGTGGGCGGCGCTGGCCGTATTCGCCCTCTACGCCAACTTTGAGGTCTCGGTTGCGGTGACGCTGTCGCTCTGCGCCATCGCGGTTTATTTTGTCGGCGCGGATGCCATCCTTCGTCTGTTGCGGCGTATCTCCGCATGACCGAAATCTGACCAGCCCGAACGACCAATGCTTGCGCTGGCATTTTGGTGCTCGGCGGCGCGTGCGAGTTGACATCCCCGGCTTGATGGCTTTCGCTCAGCTTCAATAAAAAGGCACGATTGACAAAAGTGACTTCGGTCGTCGGACGGATCGTGCTGTCAAAAGGAGAGCGAAATGATCAAAGCCGTGCGCGTGCATCAGGTCGGCGGCCCCGACGCCATGGTCTATGAAACGATCGAACTGCCGCCGCCGGCGGCCGGCGAGGTTCGCATCAAGCAGAACGCCATCGGGCTGAACTTCATCGACGTCTATTTCCGCACCGGCCTCTACAAGGCTCCGACGATGCCGTTCATCTGCGGCAACGAGGCAGCCGGCGAGGTCGTCTCGGTCGGACCGGGCGTCACCCATTTTCATCCCGGCGACCGCGTGGCGTATTATTTCAACCTCGGCGCCTATGCGACCGAGCGCAACATTCCCGCCGAGAAGCTCGTCAAACTGCCGGATCGCATCACCGACGAGCAGGGCGCGGTGCTGATGCTGAAAGGCCTCACGGTCTGGTATCTGCTGCATAAGACGTTCAAGGTCGAGCCTGGCCATCGCGTGCTGATCCATGCCGCGGCCGGCGGCATCGGCCTGCTGGCCTGCCAATGGGCGAAGGCGCTCGGCGCCCATGTCATCGGCACCGTCAGCACCCAGGCCAAGGCCGACCTCGCGCTCGCCAACGGCTGTGATCACGTCATCAACTATGCCGAGGAAGATTTTGTCGCGCGGGTCAAGCAGATCAGCCGCAACGAACTCTGCGACGTGGTCTATGACGGCGTCGGAAAAACGACGTTCCCGGGCTCGCTCGCCTGCATCAAGCCGCGCGGACTGTTCGTATCGTTCGGCAATGCGTCGGGGCCCGTCCCCCCGTTCGCGCTGACCGAACTCAACAATCACGGCTCATTGTTCGCGACGCGGCCGAAGCTCAACGATTACGTTGGCACCCGCAAGGAATTGCTCGAGGGCGCGGACACGTTGTTCTCAGCCGTGATTGACGGCAAACTGCATGTCCCGATCAATCATGCTTACGCGCTGAAGGATGCCGGCAAGGCGCATCGCGATCTCGAGGGCCGTCTTACGACCGGCGCGTCGATCCTGCGGCCGTAAAACGCCGCAAGCTGGCCGTGCCGGCCTCGGCCGGGCTGATGGCGCGTGCGCGAACTGACGCGCGTGCGGGGGCCGTATTTCGCAACTCCACGGCTCATCGCCAACGCCGCGGCATATCCGAATCACCCCGCATGCTCGCAGGGTGGACAGCCGCGAGCAGGGCTGCTCGGCGCGTTATCTGCGCTTCTTGCGAGCGGCGTAACGCGCATCGCGGGCGGCCTTGCGTTCGGCCTCGAGCGCCACTTCGCGCGCGGCGGCTTCTTTGGCCTCACGCGCGGCGGCGGCGGCCGCAGCAACGGCTTCTTCTTCTTCCAGACGCTTCAGCTCGGCCTTCGCGACGTCGCGTTCTTCCTTCGCCTTGCCGCGGGCGATCGCCTGCGCCTCGCGCTCGGCGGCACGCGCCATCACGGCCGGATCGTCCGGGCCGGGCTGTGCCTTGAACTTGTTCAGAATATTCTTCCGAGCTTCCATCGCGGCCTTCTGCCGATCGGCGAAGCTCGGTTCCTTGAATCCACTCATCTCGTCTCTGGGCCTTGTGCTCGGATTTTCAATAGCGCGCGGTATAGCAGGTCCACGGCGTCGGCAATGAGAAATATCTCGCCGAATGGCGGATAGAATGGCGATCCCAGCAGGATTCGAACCTGCAACCCACGGAGTAGAAATCCGTTACTCTATCCAGTTGAGCTATGGGACCGTCCCGGCACAGTGCCGTTGCTTTTCCTAACATAGCCTTCGGTCCGGTCGCACGGCAAACCCGCATGAGCCTCACCGCCACGTCGCATCGTTGGGGACAATCC
>JAQGJY010000264.1 GCA_028290325.1 Tardiphaga sp. | reverse complement strand
CTGAACGAGTCGATCAACTCGACGCTGTCGCGCTCCATCATCACGCACGTGACGGTGACGCTGGCGCTGCTGGCGCTCTTCATGTTCGGCGGTCAGGCGATCCATTCCTTCACCGCCGTGATGATCTTCGGCGTCGTGCTGGTCGGCACCTACACCTCGATCTTCATCGCCGCGCCACTGCTGATCTATCTCGGCGTCGGCGAAAATCGCGACACCGCCGCCGACAAACCGGCCAAAGCCGTGGCGAAGCCGCGACCGTGAGCAAGCCGCCACCCGACGCGCTGCATCTGCCGCGCTCGGCCGCGATCGAGGCCTATGGGCAGGGCGGCTTTCGCTTCGACCAGATGTCGCATCGCGGGTCGCTGCTGTGCTTGCCGGAAGCGGTCTGGGCATGGCCGATCGAGAAGCCGCAGGACATCGACCGCGCGTCACTGGCGCGGGTGTTCGAAGCCTCCGCCGGCATCGATACATTGCTGATCGGGACCGGCAACGAGGTCTGGCTGCCGCCGGCCGATTTGCGTGATGCGCTGCGGCGTTACCATGTCGGCATCGATGCGATGATGACCGGCCCCGCGATCCGCACCTACAATATCATGATCGGTGAGCGCCGCCGTGTCGCGGCGGCGCTGATTGCCGTGCCATGACGGACTCGTCGATCAGGCCGCGCCTGACAGCTCTCGTCGCAATGCCATGAGTGACGCCGATGCATTGCATTGCGCGACGTTGGTGCGAGAGCGTGACTTCCCGCGTTACGCCTCGACGCTGTTCGTGCCACCCGACAAGCGTCGCGCGCTGCTGGCGCTGCATGCCTTCAATCTCGACGTTGCCCGGATTCCCGATCAGGTGAGCCAGCCGCTGCCTGGCGAAATTCGTTTGCAATGGTGGACCGATCTTCTTGAAGGCCAGGGCCATGGCGGCGTCGAAGGTCATCCCGTCGCGGCTGAATTGCTGGCCGCGATCCGCGAGCATGCTTTGCCGACGAGGCCGCTGCTGCGGCTGATCGAAGCGCGCAAGTTCGACCTCTACAACGATCCGATGCCGACGCTCGTGGCACTGGAGACCTATCTCGATGATACGGTTGCGACGTTGTTCACGACCGCCGCGCGACTATTGGCGCCGGCGTCGGAGCAGGTCGAGCATGCCGCGCGCCATAGTGGAATCGCCACAGGATTGGTCCGCGCGGTGGCGCGGCTGCGGCGCGATGCGTCGCGCCGGCAGTTGTATCTGCCGGAAGACATGCTGGCGCGGCATGGGGCGAGCGACGAGCAGGTGTTCGCCGGCAACGCGACTCCGGCTATCAGCGCGAGCTGCGCCGAAGTTCTGGTCGAGGCGCGGACGCATCGCGATGCGGCGCTGAATTTATTGGCCGATGTGCCGCGCGAGGCGCGGCCGGCGTTTCTACAACTGGCCTTGCTCGAATATGATCTGATCAGACTTGCCCGCCCGGATCGTGATCCGTTTGCGCCGTATGAGCCCGCGTCGCGGTTGCGCGTGCTGTGGACGCTATGGCGGGCATCCAAGGCGCAAGTTTATTCGTAAAACGCCGCAACTAGCGCGCCCTCGTACTCGGCGAGCAGCGTAACCAGCACGCATCTCACGCCGCGACCGACGCCTGGCGCAAATTCTCCGCGATCCAGCGATCCATATCCGCCAGCGCGCGCGCGCTCATCACCTGCTTCTTGGCGATGGTTTTTTCGTTGCCGCGCAAGCGAACGCCGTCGGCGTTTTTCGTCGGGTTCTGCGTGAGCGGCGGAAACAATCCAAAGTTGATGTTCATCGGTTGAAACGAGCGCGGCCCCGCATCGATCGTTTCGATATGGCCGCCGGTGATGTGGCCGAGTAGCGAACCGAGCGCCGTTGTCGCCGGCGGTTCGGCCAGCGTATCGCGTCGTGCATCGGCGGCCGCGTATAGCCCGGCGATCAATCCGATGCTGGCGGATTCGACATAGCCTTCGCAGCCGGTCATCTGGCCGGCGAACCGCAAACGCGGCTGCGCGCGCAGTCGCAACTGGCTATCGAGCAATTTCGGCGAATTCAGAAAGGTGTTGCGATGCAGTCCGCCGAGTCGTGCGAACTCGGCATTTTCGAGCCCGGGAATCATCCGCAGCGTCGCTTGCTGGGAACCGTATTTTAGCTTCGTCTGAAATCCGACGATGTTGTAAAGCGTGCCAAGCTTGTTGTCCTGACGCAGTTGAACGATGGCGTGCGCCTTGACGGTCGGATCGTGCGGATTGGTCAGGCCGACCGGCTTCATCGGTCCGTGGCGCAGCGTCTCGCGCCCGCGTTCGGCCATCACTTCGATCGGCAGGCAGCCGTCGAAATAGGGCGTGTTGGTCTCCCACTCCTTGAAGTCGGTTTTCTCTCCGCCGAGCAGCGCGTCGATGAACGCATCGTATTGCGCCTTGTCCATCGGGCAATTGATGTAGTCGGCGCCGGTGCCGCCGGGACCGACCTTGTCGTAGCGCGACTGAAACCACGCTTTCGACATGTCGATCGACTCGCGATGCACGATTGGTGCGATCGCATCGAAGAAGGCCAGCGCGTTCTCGTCGGTCAGTTGGCGAATGCCGTCGGCGAGGGCAGGTGATGTCAGCGGTCCGGTGGCGACGATGACGTTGTCCCAGTCGGCGGGCGGCAGCCCGTCCACTTCCTCGCGCGAAATATCGATCAGCGGATGGGCCTCAAGCGCCTGCGTGACGGCGTCCGAGAACGCGTTGCGATCGACCGCCAGCGCGCCGCCGGCCGGGACCTGATTCGCATCGGCGCAGCGCATGATGAGCGAGCCAAGCTTGCGCATCTCGGCGTGGAGCAGGCCGACCGCATTGTTCGCGGCGTCATCCGAACGAAACGAATTGGAGCAGACGAGCTCTGCGAGACCGGAGGTCTGATGGGCCTCGGTCATCCGGCGCGGCCGCATCTCGTGCAGCACGACAGGGATGCCCGCGTGGGCGACTTGCCACGCAGCCTCGGACCCGGCAAGGCCGGCGCCGACAATATGGACGAGCGGGGTCTTCGATGATGCGACTGTCATGCCGCGTCACTAGCGTGTTTCGCTCCGAAGCGAAATCCACAACAGCGTCATTGTGACTACGACAACGCCCGCGCGTCGCGGGCGCTATCCATTCGTGATCAACGTCGGCAGATCGTATCAGCCGTTATAGGAACCGGCAGCGACACGCGGGATGTCCGACCGATCGAGGCCGATATCGGCCAATTCGCGATCGCTGAGCTGTGACAGCTCGCTCACGTTGCGCTGATAGTCGCGAAACGCCTGGATCATGCGGATGAAAGAAAGCAGCATGGTAGTCTCCTTAGAATTTGCGGTTCAGTGTTTGGTTCAAACCGCGCCGTCTCAGGGAATATAGACCATCCTTCGCAGTGCAGCAGTTCAAATGTTGCGATGCAGCTAAGCTCTAAAAGCATGGCTCCGGCAAGAAATGATTAACCTTTCGCCTTTGTGTCCTCTACAAGACAAAACCCGCCAACATTCCGCGCATTTTCCGCCAAGCTGGTGTAATTGCGGCCTTATCGGCATCTTGAGCCGGCCGAAAATCGGCGGCGGCTCACCAAAGAAGTCGGTTCGTGGCGCGAAATCCGAATCGGAGCACTTTAAGCCATGCGTCGACGGTTGAATAAATCGAAGGTGAACTAAAATTCATGACCGTTTAAAAAAAGAGGCGATTGCAGTGCGATAAAATCTCGCCAGACCGGCCCACAGCCCATGAATAGGGGCCGCTCACGGCGGCCCCTTTCAGTGCGCTCAGTCGGTCAGGCAGCACTGCGTTGCGTGTGCCTGCCTTCGTTCACTTCCTCGATGATCTTGGCCGAGAACGCCTCAAGGTCGCCCGGATTGCGCGAGGTTACGAGACCTTTTTCGACCACGACCGGCGAGTCTTCCCTTCGGCCACCGGCATTGATGACATCGGTCTTGATCGAGTTGTACGACGTGACTTTGCGATCCTTGATGATACCCGCCTCGATCAGCAGCCACGGCGCATGGCAAATCGCCGCAACGACCTTTTTCTGATCGAAGATGGTTTTGATCAGATCGATCGCCGCCCTGTTGACGCGCAACAGATCCGGATTGATTTGGCCGCCGGGCAGTACGATGGCGTCGTAATCGTCCGCTGAGACCTGATCGAGAGTCTTGTCCACTTTGACCGCGCGACCCCAATCCTTCTTGTCCCATCCTTTGATTTCTCCGCCGTCCGGCGACACGATATGGATGGTCGCGCCGGCCGCTTTCAGCCGATCGCGTGGCACCTCGAGTTCGGATTGCTCGAAACCATTGGTGGCGAGGATCGCAATCGTTTTGCCTTTGAGTTGCATGTTGACTCCTGTGCAGACGCCCCGGCACTCCAACACATCGCGCCACGTCGCGTTCCTGGTCGGCAAAACGAAGCCGCCGCATTCGCTTGTGAAAGGGCGGCTTCGCGATCTGGATCCGTGGCGCGCTTATCTGTTGTCGGGGGCTTTTTTGTTTCCAACGAACAGCGACACCGGAAAATCCGCCGCCGAGCGACGGGTTGTCTTTGCCGACCGCACCGGCGGCGCATCCGGATTGCGCTCGATCATCTTGCGATAGAGATGCCACGTCGAATGGCCGAGCAGCGGGATCACGATCGCAAGGCCGAGAAACAGTGGGATCGAGCCTAAAACCAACAAGGCCGCGACGATCAAGCCCCACGCCGCCATCGACATCGGGTTACGCGCAACGGCGCGCAGTGATGTCGTGACCGCGTCGACGACATTGGCGTGGCGATCCAGCATCATCGGAAACGAGACGATGCTGATGCAGAGCGCAACGACGGCAAACAGGAAGCCGGTGCCGCAACCGACCAAGATCAGCCGCCAGCCTTCCGGCGTGGTCAGAACGCGATTGATGAAGCCGGGGATTTCAGCCGCGGGCTCGTGGCCGAACGATGCGACGTAAATCGATTGCGCGGTGAACACCCAGACGACGAAGATGCCCATCAACGCCACGCCCAGGCCGAGCATGGCCGCGAAGGAGGGCGATCGCAGCACGTCCGTCGCGTGCCAGGCCGAGGCTGCCTCGCCACGTTCGCGGCGGCGACTGAGTTCATAAAGGCCGAGTGCCGCGAAAGGACCGACCAGCGCAAAGCCGGCCGCGATCGGGAACAGCAGCGGCAGCACCGAATAGCCCATCACCACCCGAGCGGCGGCAAGGCCCAGCACCGGGTAGATCAGCGCCAGCATGATGGCGTGGCTGGGCACCGCCTTGAAGTCTTCCCAGCCCAGCCTCAGCGCATCCTGAAGATCGGCGAACGTGACATTGTTGATGGACGGGGCCTGATCGCGCCCAGCCATTGCGCCGACATTGTCGTAGGTTTGAACCCGATTGATCGTAGCCATTGAGGATGTCTCCCGACATGGTCCTGCCGCTGCGAAAATGCAGAGCAGGATTCTCGCGAACGATCACGCAATCGCGGAGACGAGTCGGTGACAAGGTTGCCGGCATGCCGCGACCTGTGAACAGCCGTGAGTAACGCGCATCGTTCACTTTAGTTCAAGCCCGATCGCGATTCATTTTGCCGCCCTCGCTGCGACGTGGTGGCTCATGCATTGGCTTTGTCATCTGCCGCGATTAAACTCCACGTCACGACCGGAGACGGCGCGGCCGGTTGATGAATCCAGCGTGACTTCAATTCCACATCCCGATTCCACATCCTTTGAGGAGCGACACGATGAGCATTTTCGGAAAGATCATGGGCGCCATTTTCGGCACGAAAGCGGATGCAGCGCCAGCCGGCACCGGTCCCGCACCAGGCACCACGACGACCGCAGGCAGCGGCGCCGCGCCAGCGTCGAGCGTCGAAGTCGCTCCCATCCTCGATGCTGCCGTGAAGGCGAAGGGTGAGAAGCTCGAATGGCGCACGTCGATCGTCGATCTGATGAAGGCGCTCGACATCGATTCCAGCCTGACCGCGCGGAAGGAGCTGGCCAAGGAGCTGAACTACACCGGCGACACCAACGATTCAGCGACGATGAACATCTGGCTGCACAAGCAGGTCATCGTCAAGCTGGCGGCCAATGGCGGCAAGCTGCCGGACGACATGAAGCACTGATCGATCTCGAAAACGAGACGAAAAGCCCGCAGTGATGCGGGCTTTTTATTGGGCTCAGCCGATCAGATCGGCATAGTCCTGATGCTGTTCAAGATAATCCGCGACAAACCCGCAACCGGCGATCACCTTGTCGCCATCGGCGCGGATCAGATCGAGCGAACCTTTGACGAGCTGCG
>JAQGJY010000237.1 GCA_028290325.1 Tardiphaga sp. | reverse complement strand
CGTTGGCCTCGCGCAGCCGGGCGTTTTCCTCGTCTCGCTCGGCGAGCAGCTTGTTCTGCACATTGAGGCTGGCTTCGAGCTCGTTGATGCGCTGGCTCAGCTGCGTCGCCGCATTGGCCTGATCGGCCAGCTGGCGGTCGAGTTCACCGACCCGCTGAATCAGGCCGCCGACCTGACCACGGGCCTCCGCGAGATCGCGGCTGGCGCCGTCGGACTCCCCGCGCCGCGATTCGAGCCGCTCGTGCGATGCGGCGAAATCCTGTTCCGCGTCACCGACTCTATTCGTCAGAGCGTCAACCTGCGTGCGCACGGCCAGCAGTTCGATCTGCCGTGTATCGGCGGTCACCGAGCGGTCGGCAAGTTGGCTGGACAGCCGCGCCAGCTCGGACTGCTTCTCCGATAACGCCGCCTCGGCGGTGCGAAGCGCCTGCGTCTTGGCGGCGAACTCCTCTTCGGTGGCGCGAAGCTGATCGCGCACGGCCTTCTCGCGGGTTTCAAGCGTGAAAATCGTCGCTGATTTTTCGCCAAGCTCCATTTTCATGCGGTTGATCGCATCGGATTTCTTGCCGATGTCGGCCATCTGGCTGGTGGTCTTGTTTTTGAGCTGCGCGACGCTCATTTCCAGCCGCCGCGCCGACATCGCGAATTCCGCGCGCAGCTGATCTTTGTCGGCCTGAATTTCCGCCATCGAGATCGGCGTCGCGGCTTCGAGCCGGCGCGTCGTCAGCCGCACGGCGCGGTTATGCACCAGCGGCAACACCATCAGGCCGAACAGCATCGACACCAGAAAACCGATCGCCAGATACATGATCGGCTCGATCATCGACAAACTCCACGACGAGAGAATTAGGCCCGGACCATGCCACGGTCGCGCCGGTCAATGCCAGCGCGACGCGATGATATCGTGAATCCGGGCGGTCGCGCCAAGGTCAAAAAAGATCAGAATGGATTCCAGGTCGCTTTCGGGGTGTATTTCAAATAGCCGATATTGGCGCCGAGTCGCAGCCCGATCCCGGAGCGGATCGGCACCAGCACGATGCCGTTCGAGGTCAGCGCGGTCATGCCGAAACCGCCGATAATATAGGCCGAGCCGTCGATGCCCGCGAAACGCTGATAGATCGCGTTGGTGGCGGGCAGGCTGTACACCAGCGTCATCGTGCGCGCGCCGTCGCCGCCCATGTCGAACCCGACCGAGGGGCCCTGCCAATAGACGCGGAGATCGCCGGCATTCTTGGTGTAGAGCGTGCCTTCGCCATAACGAAGGCCGGCGACGAATGCGCCCGAACCTTCCTCGCCGAGGATGTAGCCGTTCGGCAGGCCCCATTGGCTGACCGCGCGTTCGATCACCGAGGCGAGGCCGCGCGAGACGTTGCCGAAAAAGCGGTGCCCGGCTCCGAGCAGTTCATCGGGTCCGTAGGTGCTCGGCGCGGAGGCGGCCGGCGGCGGAGGCTGCCGGTATGGTGCCTGTGGCGGCTGCTGATAGGGAGCCGGACCGGGTTGCTGATACGGGGCCGGCTGCTGCTGCTGCGCCGAGACCGGCGCGCTCCAGCCCAAACCGACCGTCATCGCAGCGAGTGTGATCGCTGCAAGGCGCGAACCGAACGTCATGAACAACTCCCCCGTCCCAAATGCTGGGTTCCTAAAATCACAGGCGCAGCTTTAACCAGATCCTGAGAGGCAGGGTTTTAGGTTGCGCCCATCGTCCCCCGACTCGCATGTTATCGGTATCAATAATGACGGCACAGCGGCATAAAATGTTGGACCGGAGCCGAAAAACCGCCTTGATGGTCATACTCGCGGCAATGGCCCCGGCGACCTTGATCGCGGCGACCAGCGAGCGGATCGTGCAGGACCGCCACACCGGGCTGGCGCTTGGCGGCATCGATCCCGTCGGTTACTTTACCGACGCGCGGCCGTTGGCGGGCCGGTCGGACTTCGAAATGTCAAAGGCTGGCGCGATCTGGCGCTTTCGCAACGAGGGCAATCTGCAAAGCTTCGCGGCGCGGTCAGATGTCTATGGCCCGCAATTTGGCGGCTATGATCCCGTCGATGTCGCGCGCGGCGTGCCGCGTCCCGGCAGCCCGCAGATCTGGCTGATCTCGGGCCAGCGGCTTTATCTGTTTGCGCGCGAAGACAACCGCGATGCTTTCGCCGCTGATCCGCCGCGGCTGCTCCGTGATGCCGGCGCGCGCTGGCCGGCGTTGCTGGGCACGCTCGCCGAATAATCAAAACGACGAATCGACTAAAAAGATGCGGGCGCGGTCGGGTCGCCCCAGGCGATGAACTCCGGCATGGAAAACCCTTTGCGCGCGCCGCCATAACGCAGCGGCGCGCCATGGCCGTCGGTCACCGCTCCCCCCGCCGCGACGACGACGGCGTGACCGGCGGCGACATCCCATTCGCAGGTCGGCGCCAGTCGCGGATAGATGTCCGCCCCGCCTTCAGCGACTCGGCCGAATTTCACGGCGGAGCCGAGCATTTGTCGGATCGCGCCCGGCCGCGCCTCGATAAATTTTTCGGAGCGGGGGTCGCCATGCGAGCGACTGACCGCGACGATCCATGGGCTGCCGCGACGCGGCGTCGCGCGCGTGTGGATCGGCTCGGCGGTGCGCGCGCTTCCGTCTTTCGTGACCATCAGCCGTTCCGCGCCGCGTCCGACATGGCCGCGCCAGATCCGCCCGAGTGCCGGCGCGCCGACGACGCCGAGTATGGGCACGCCGTTCGCCACCAGCGCGACGTTGACCGTGTATTCCTCACGACCGCCGACGAACTCCTTGGTGCCGTCGAGCGGATCGATCAGGAAGAACAGCCCGTGATAAGGTGGCGTCGCGTCGTGCAGACGCTCTTCCGACAGCGTCGGGATTTGCGGCGCAAGTGCCGCCAGCCCGTCCATGATGATGCGATCGGCGGCGAGGTCGGCTTCGGTGACCGGCGAGCCGTCGGCCTTGCCTTCGACCAGCATACGATGGCGATCGACCGCGAGGATCGCCGCGCCCGCTTGCACGACGATATCCGTCAGCGGCTCCATCAACGCCGCGATGGCGTCATCATCGAGATGCGGCGATGCATCGGCGGCGGGTTTGTCTGGCAACGCGTTGGCCTTCCTGATGCGGTTTCACCGTTCCAACATTGGCAGCTCAAGCCGCAGCGGTGTATCACCACACTAGTCTATGCGCGATTCGCCTGGGTGACGAAGCCTGTGTCCATTGAGGAAGAACTGATGTCCGATACACCGTCTCTCGGCCTAACGGCGGCACCAGCGCCAGACGAACTCGAACTTGCGGCGCTGCTGTGCTCGCGCGTGTGTCATGATCTCATCAGCCCGGTCGGCGCGATCGTCAACGGCCTCGAAGTGCTCGACGACAATCCGAAACCGGAAGATCGCGAATTCGCGCTCGATTTGATTCGCAAGAGCGCCAAGACCGCGTCGGCGCGGCTGCAGTTTTGTCGGCTTGCGTTCGGCGCGGCCGGATCGGCCGGCGCGCAGATCGACCTCGGCGACGCGCTGACAATGGCAAAGGGACATATCGAGGATCATCGCACCAGCATCACCTGGAATTTGCCGCGCCTCTATCTGCCGAAGAACAAGGTGAAGCTGCTGCTCAACATGCTCGTCATCGCGCAGCAGACGATTCCGCGCGGCGGCATGCTGACGGTCGACCCCGTCGGGGCGGACGATGCGCTGGCCTTCAAGATTACCGTCACCGGCACCAATCCGCGCATGCCGCAGCAGCCGGTGCTCGACGCCGTCACCGGCCAACACGCCGGTGCGGTCGATGCCCACGCCGTGCAGCCCTATTATACGCGGCTGCTCGCGCGATCCTGCGGATGGACCGTCTCCATCGTCCAGGGCACTGATGCGATCGTCATCAGCGCGGCGTGATCGCATCGTGTGATGTTGCGCATGTGGGCCGACGTTAACGAAGTTCGTTTGCGGTCCGGCAACCAATATTAAAGGTTTTCCGTCGATTATACCGGCGTGAACGGGGTGCTGCGATGTCGCGCGCCAGTCACGCGGCGTTGGCAAAAGCAATCGTATCACGCGCCGCGAACGGTCCGCACGGGCCCGACTCGAATGGAGAGCGGCATGAAGACATGTCTCGTGGTTGACGATTCCAGCGTGATCCGCAAGGTCGCGCGACGCATCCTCGAAGGTCTCGATTTCTACATCGTGGAAGCCGAGGACGGCGAGAAGGCGCTCGACGTCTGCCGTCGCGGGCTGCCCGATGCGGTGCTGCTCGATTGGAACATGCCGGTCATGGACGGTCTTGAATTCTTGCAGAAGCTGCGGCAAATGCCGGGCGGCGACCAGCCGAAGGTCGTGTTCTGCACCACGGAAAACGACGTCGCGCACATCGCGCGGGCGCTGCATGCCGGCGCCAACGAATATATCATGAAGCCGTTCGACAAGGACATCGTCGCGGCGAAATTCCAGGAAGTCGGACTGATCTGATTTGTGCCGACCGGCGGGCTGTCTGCTCACCGGCCGTTGTATTTGTGTAGCGTTGCGTTGCGTATGTGGTGAGTTATGAGTGGTGATGCTGTCGCCCGACCTGTGTCGGGAGATGTCGGATGACGCCGTCTGAATTCGACGATCTGCGGTGTCTGCTGAGGCAGCACTCCGGCCTCGATTTATCGCGCGACAAACAGGCTCTGGTCGAAAGCCGGTTGACGCCATTCGCGCGTCGCGGAGGCTTCGGCGATCTCGCGGGCTTGCTAAGGCAGGTGCGCGCCGGCGAACCCCGCGCCATCGCTGATGTGGCCGAAGCCATGACCACCAACGAGACCAGCTTCTTTCGCGACCGCGCGGCATTCGCTCATCTGCGCGAGGTGATCCTGCCGGCGTTATCGCGGAGCCGGGCCTCGCGGCGGCGCCTGCGGATCTGGAGCGCGGGCTGTTCGACCGGGCAGGAGCCTTATTCGATCGCAATGTGCGTCAAGGATTTTGGTGCGCCTTTCGATGGCTGGCAGATCGAGATCGTCGCGACGGATCTGTCGCGCGCTGTCCTGCAACGGTCTGAAGACGGGCTGTTCAGCCAGTTCGACGTGCAGCGCGGTTTGCCGATCCACATGTTGCTGGATCATTTCATGCCGGTCGGCGAGACGCCTGTCGGACAGGTGTGGCGGATCAATCCCGAGCTTCGCGCGATGGTGACGCACCGGCCGTTCAACCTGCTGCACGATTGCGCCCCGCTTGGCATGTTCGACGTCATCTTCTGCCGCAATGTTTTGATCGCTTTCGATGACGCGACCCGGACCAAGGTCCTGGCGGGTCTATCGCAGGCCCTGCACACCGACGGCTATTTGATGCTTGGCGGCGCGGAGACGGTCCGCCGTCTCACCGATCCCTTCAAACCGCATCCGGATCGTCGTGGTCTCTACCGGCGCGACCTGCGCGCGCCCCTCGCGCCGGGCGCGATGCCTTTCAAGGTCGTGGCGTAACGCCCGCGTTCGTCACCACGCAAGAAAAAACCCCACCGTTTCCGGCGGGGTTTGTTCGCAACCTGATTTACATCCGATCAGGCAGGAATGCGGTTCTCTTCTTCATGCGGCTCGCGCAGCACGTAGCCGCGACCCCAGACGGTTTCGATGAAGTTGCGCCCGTCGGAAGCGTTGGCCAGTTTCTTGCGAAGCTTGCAGATGAAGACGTCGATAATCTTCAATTCGGGCTCGTCCATGCCGCCATAGAGATGATTGAGAAACATCTCCTTGGTCAGGGTCGTGCCTTTGCGGAGCGAGAGCAGCTCCAGCATCTGGTATTCCTTGCCGGTCAGGTGGACGCGCTGGCCGCCGACCTCGACCGTCTTGGTGTCGAGATTGACGACGAGATCGCCGGTCTGGATCACCGATTGGGCGTGGCCCTTGGAACGGCGGACGATCGCGTGAATGCGGGCGACCAGTTCGTCTTTGTGAAATGGCTTGGTCATGTAGTCGTCGGCGCCGACGCCGAGACCTTTGACCTTATCCTCGATGCCGGCGAGGCCGGACAGGATCAGGATCGGGGTTTTGATTTTCGAGACCCGAAGCTGCTTGAGCACGTCGTAACCGGACATGTCAGGGAGGTTCAGGTCGAGCAGGATGATGTCGTAATCATACAGCTTGCCGAGATCGACGCCTTCTTCTCCGAGGTCCGTCGTATAGACGTTGAAACTCTCGGATTTGAGCATCAGCTCAATCGACTGCGCGACCGCGCTATCATCTTCAATTAGCAATACGCGCATGCCAGTCCCCTTTAGTCGCCGCTCCGGGCGTCAGGTCGGCCGCACATCTGCGGCACCAAAAAACGCCTGAACAACTGATTCGGATCCTGACGACATATGGTTAACAAAACCTGATTCCCGCGCGCAAGCGAATAAGTGCAATTTTTGTCGAATCGCCCTAACGTCCTGCGGCAGAGCCGTTTTTTGTATCCGCTGCCGTTCAAGTTCCACATTAAGAGCCGGAACTAACCGACTCTCCTGACTCGCACCTTCATTCTGATGGCGAGCGTCTCAGTCACCAAGACAGTGACGCAATGATTAACGATGCGGGTAAACACGAAGTTAAGGATCGCATTTGGATGATCGGAAACTTAAGGGTTTCGCAATGAAAGCGGGTTTCTATCGAAGCGCCGGCGTGAAGGCCGTTTTCGAATGAAGGCGTTGGCCGAACAGATCGCCGACCTCGACGCGGTCAACATCTACGGCCGGGTGGTCGGCGTGCGCGGGCTGATGGTCGAGATCGCCGGGCCGATCCATGCGATGTCGGTCGGGGCGCGTATTGTCATCGAAACCGGGCAGGATCGATTGATTCCGGCCGAGGTGATCGGCTTCAACGGTAACCATGCGGTGGTGATGCCTTTCGCCGGCCTCGACGGGGTCCGGCGCGGCTGCCGTGCCGTGATCGCCAATTCCGCTGGGCAGGTGCGGCCGTCGCCGGCCTGGCTCGGCCGCGTCATCAACGCGATGGGCGAGCCGATCGACGGCAAGGGCCCGCTTCCGGTCGGGCCGTCGCCGGTGCCCTATCGCAATGCGCCGCCGCCGGCGCATTCCCGCCGGCGCGTCGGGCCGCCGCTCGATCTCGGCGTCCGGTCTTTGAATACCTTCCTGACGTGCTGTCGGGGTCAGCGCTTGGGCATCTTCGCCGGCTCGGGCGTTGGTAAGTCGGTGTTGCTGTCAATGCTGGCGCGCAACGTCGATGCGGACGTGTCGGTGATCGGGCTGATCGGCGAGCGTGGCCGCGAGGTGCAGGAATTTTTGCAGGACGATCTCGGTGAGGAGGGCCTGGCGCGGTCGGTCGTGGTGATCGCCACGTCCGACGAGCCGGCGCTGATGCGGCGGCAGGCCGCCTATCTCACGCTGTCGATCGCGGAATTCTTCCGCGACGAGGGCAAAGACGTCATGTGCATGATGGATTCGGTCACCCGTTTCGCGATGGCACAGCGTGAGATCGGCCTGTCCGCCGGCGAGCCGCCGACCGCGAAGGGCTATACGCCGACGGTGTTCACCGAATTGCCGAAGCTGCTGGAGCGGGCCGGGCCGGGCCTCAATGAAGGCACCATCACCGGCATCTTCACGGTACTGGTCGACGGCGACGATCACAACGAGCCGGTGGCCGATGCGGTGCGCGGTATTCTCGACGGCCACATCGTGATGCAGCGATCGATCGCCGAGCGCGGCCGTTATCCGGCGATCAACATCCTCAAGTCGGTGTCGCGAACCATGCCGAAATCCTGCGATCCGGCCTATCTGCCGGTCATTACGCGGGCCCGGCAGATCATGGCGACCTATGCCGACATGGAGGAACTGATCCGGCTTGGCGCCTATCGCGCCGGATCAAGCCCCAGCGTCGATGAGGCGATCCGACTTAACGAGCCGCTGGAAGCATTTCTGCGTCAGGCCAAGGACGAGGTCTGCGGCTTGCCCGAGGGTTATGCCCAGCTCAGTCGAATACTCTCTGAAATCCCAGGTAATTTGGAAACGGAACGCTAACTTTGTGGGGTCATCATCGGCGAACGCATAAGTTGAGTAGCCGGTGGGGCCTTTGCGGGATACCGGTCCTGTCCCAAGACGCAAGTTGGGGACTTCTGGGGAGTACGAGTCGATGAAGTCACGAGACACGCTGATCCGCCTGAAGAAATTTCAGGTCGATGAGAAGCGCCGCCGGGTCTCCCAGATCGAGGGCATGATCGCGGATTTCCAGCGCATGTCGGTCGATCTCGAACGCGAGATTCACACCGAGCAGGAGCGCGCCGGCATCAACGATCCGACGCATTTCGCTTATCCGACCTACGCCAAGGCGGCGATCCAGCGCCGCGAGAACCTGACGCGCTCGGCGGATGAACTCCGCATCCAGCTCGAAGACGCCAAAAGCGCGCTCGGGGATGCGTTCGAGGAACTCAAGAAGGTCGAGCTGCTCGACGAGCGCGATCAGGCCCGCAGCCGCGCCGAGGAAAGCGCGCGCGAGCAGGCTGACCTCGACAGTATCGGCCTGATGCGCAGCGGTCTCGGCGCTGTCGCCTGACGACATCGTCGCATCGTGAAAACAGTCAAACCCGGGCCGTCAGGTCCGGGTTTTTGTTTGGACGAGCGTTTGGTCCACAGCCGCGATCACCGGCAACATGGCAGACATGGGCAATGCAGGATATGATAGGACAAGAAGGATAGGCCGCGCGGTGGGGTCGATCAGGGGTTTGGGGACATTGAATGCTGACGCCGGCTGAGCTGGTCTGGCTGATCGCTGCGGTTGCGAAGCGTGATGAAGCCGCGTTCGAGCGCCTTTATGCGGCGACGCGTGCGAAACTCTTCGGCGTGGTGCTCCGTATATTAAGACGACAGGATCTCGCGGAAGAAGTCGTCCAGGAGGCCTACGTCAAGATTTGGAATAATGCCGGCCGGTTTAATCCCGGCCTCGCTTCGCCGATTACATGGATGGCGTCGATCGCGCGTAACCGCGCCATCGATGTCGTGCGCAAACGTGGCGAAGTGTCGATCGAAGAAGAGCCGGCCGCGATGGACGTGGCCGCCGATACGCCGGATCCGCTGGCGCGGCGGGAGATGACGGAAGAGTTGAAACGCCTGCTCGAATGCGTGGGGCGCCTTGAGCCGGAACGGCAGAAATTGGTTCTGCTGGCCTATTACAATGGATGGAGCCGCGAACAACTGGCGGTGAAGTTCGATACGCCGGTGAACACCGTCAAGACATGGCTGCGCCGCAGCATGCTGGACGTTCGAGAGTGCCTGGGATTGAAATGATGGCATACAGCGAAGACCAAATCGCGCTCGCGGCGGAATATGCGCTTGGCACGGCGAGTGCCGAGGAGCGCGGTCAGGTCGAGACCATGATGGCCGCCGATGCGGACTATGCGCACGTCGTGGACGCTTGGGTGCGGCAGCTCGGCGTGCTGAATCAAATGGTCGGCGCGGTCGAGCCGCGCGCGGAGGTATGGGATCGGATCAAGGCTGCCATCAGCGCCGATCCAAAGTCGCAACTCGCCTTGTCGCTGACGCCGAACGACGCGCTCGACATGATTGCCGCCGCCAAGGCGGTGTCCGACCCGGCTCCTTCCGTTACCGAAACCACGCCCGCTGGTGCGCCGGCGGCTGGCGTCGAATCTGCGCCGGTGGCGCCGACGGCGTCGAATGTGATCAATTTTCCGCAGCAGCTGCGTCGCTGGCGCGCGATCGCGACCGCGACGTCGGCGATCGCCGCCGTGCTCGTCGCATTCATCGCGGTGCAGGCCTATCGACCGGAATTGCTGCCCACGGGCGTGCGTCCGAAGCCGTTGCAACAGACGGCGCAGGCGCCATCCAGCGCGCAGACGGCGTCCGTGATGCCCGCGCAGTATGTCGCTTTGTTACAAAAAGACGCGACGTCGCCGGCCTTCATCCTGACCGTCGATGCGGGCACGAAGAACTTCACCGTTCGCAAGGTCAATGCCGCCAACGAACCCGGCCGCAGCTACGAACTATGGATCGTGTCGGACAAGTTGCAGAAGCCGCGCTCGCTCGGCGTCATCGGCAGCCATGATTTCACGATTCGACCGGACCTTGCATCCTACGCGCCGGACATGGTCAATCAGGCCACCTATGCCGTGACCGACGAGCCCGAAGGCGGCTCGCCAACCGGGCAGGCAACCGGTCCGATCGTTTTCACCGGCAAATTGATCGAGACCGTTCCGCAGGTGAAGTGACGCCGCGCGACAGCGTCGCGTAACAGCAAGGTTCGCCGTTGGCGTTGCTCGCGTACAAGCAACTCCTAAACAAGAAAAGCGCCCGTGGGGCGCGGGCGCTTTCCTTGGTCTGGTCGGTTGAGGTCCAGTCCACGAAGGTCGTTCCGAGTGTCAGGCCACTTGGGGGAAAGTGGTACCGACGAAACGCCTTCTCAAATCACGCGACAATTCGGGGCAGAATCGGCCGCGTGAATTCCAAATCCCAAATTAGCGGATCACCGAGGTCGATGAATTGGTCATGGCGATCGGCTTATCGGCCTTGATCACGCGAGCCACCTGCTGCGTGCTGCCGTCATCTCCATTGAGACGCGCCGACACGCCAAAGCCCGCCACCATGATGCCGGCCACGAGCGCGACCACGACGATCTTGAGGTGGGTGGTTCGATCCGCACTGTAAATCGAATGGTTCATCTGTTTCTCCTGCCCGCTGCCCCGACCCTTGAAAAGTAGTCGTCCCGTAAAAAGGGCCGGTTCAAAGATCACGCACAGGAAACGTAGCGATTCCGATTTCAGTTCCAAAGGGGCCATCACAAGTGAGTGATAAGACGTGACATTTCGCGAGCGTGCATCGCAGAATCGTGAATATGGGCATCATAACAGCGGGTTAGATATAGTTCCGGATGCTGCCTATATGCCACGGCCGCGCGTCCGTTTCGATTAAACCGTTTGGCTGTGGCAAAAATGCAGCGGCAACGGCGCGCCTCGACGCGAGGAATCAGACGCTTCCGACGGTCTTGAGGCGCGCGCGCGGATGAATTTCGGCCTGCGACAGCACCGTGGTCTGCGAGCGGAATCGTTCGACCAAGGACCGCACGAACGGTCGAATCGCAGCCGACGTCACCAGCACCGGCGCCTCGCCCTCGCGGGCGGCCTGTTCGAAAGCCTCTCGGGTCGCGTTCATGAATTCCGACAATTTCGACGGCTGCATCGCGAGGCTGCGCTCGTCACCCTGGCCAATGATGGATTCGGCAAAGGCCTGCTCCCATTTCGCCGATAGCGCGATCAACGGCAGGTATCCGTTGTGCGAGGTGTTGTGAGCGCAGATTTGCCGGGCGAGGCGGGCGCGGACATGTTCGACCATCGTCGCCGGATTGCGCGAGAAGGCGAGGGCGTCGGCGATGCCTTCGAGAATCGTCGAAAGGTCGCGGATCGAGATGCGCTCAGCCAGCAGCAATTGCAGCACGCGCTGAATGCCGGACACCGTCACCATGGCCGGCACGATATCCTTGACCAGTTCACCCTGCTCCTTGGGCAGGTCCTTCAGGAGTTTCTGCACTTCGCCGTAGGACAGCAGATCGGACAGGTTGTTCTTCAACAACTCGGTGAGGTGCGTCGAGAGCACCGTGGCGGCATCGACCACCGTGTAGCCCTTCAGCGAGGCCTCTTCCTTGAACGCGCCGTCGACCCAGGTTGCCGGCAGCCCGAAGGTCGGCTCGGTCGTATGGGTGCCGGGCAGGCCAACCTGCATGCCGCTGGGGTCCATGACCATGTACTGGCTCGGCCAGATCCGCCCGGTGCCGGCATCCACTTCCTTGATTTTGATGATGTAGGTGTTGGCTTCCATCTGGACGTTGTCGAGGATTCGCACCGCCGGCATCACGAAGCCCATCTCGATCGCCAGCGAGCGCCGCAGCGCCTTGATCTGGTCGGTGAGGCGGTCGGTGCCGTCGGGGCCGTTGACCAGTGGCAGCAGCGCGTAACCCAGTTCGATCTTCAGATCGTCGATCTTGAGCGCGGCCGAGATCGGCTCGTCGGCGGCGGCATTGGCGGCCGCGGCGGCGGCAGGGGTCGCCAGCGCGGCCTTGGCGTCAGCCGCCTTTGTCGCGGTGTTGCGCTTGCGGGCGTTGATGGCGAGGAAAGCCGCGCCGCCGCCCAGCAACAGAAACGGGATCATCGGAATGCCGGGCAGCAAGCCCAGCAGCAGCATGACGCCGGCCGACATGCCGAGCGCTTGCGGATAGCCCGAGAACTGTTTGATGAGCGCCTTGTCCGCGGCGCCGCTGACGCCCGCCTTGGAGACCAGCAAGCCGGCCGCCGTCGAAACGATCAGCGCCGGCACCTGCGTGACGAGGCCGTCACCGACCGTCAGCAGCGTATAGGTCCGCGCGGCTTCGGCGAAGCCGAGGCCCTGCTGGGCGACGCCGATGATGATACCGCCGATGATGTTGATGAAGACGATCAGCAGCCCGGCGATCGCGTCGCCACGCACGAATTTCGAGGCGCCGTCCATTGCGCCGAAGAAACCGCTCTCGTCCTCCAGATCCTTGCGGCGCTTTTTGGCGGTGGCTTCGTCGATCAGGCCGGCGGAGAGATCGGCATCCACCGCCATCTGCTTGCCCGGCATCGCGTCGAGGCTGAAGCGCGCCGCGACTTCCGCGATGCGCCCCGAGCCCTTGGTGATGACGACGAAGTTCACGATCACCAAAATCGAGAAGACGATGATGCCGATAACGAAATTGCCGCCCATCACGAAGTTGCCGAAGGCTTCGATGACGTGGCCGGCGGCCGCGCCGCCCTCGTGACCATGCGACAGGATCAAACGCGTCGAGGCCATGTTGAGCGATAGCCGCAGCATCGTCGAGATCAGCAGCACGGTCGGGAATGACGAGAATTCCAGCGGCGTCTGGATGAACAACGCCGTCATCAGGATCAGGATCGACAGCGTGATCGAGATCGCCAGAAACAGATCCAGCACCAGCGCCGGCAGCGGCATGATGAGCACGACGAGGATCGTCAAGACGCCAAAGGCCAGCGCCAGATCGCCGCGCTTCAGGATCGTGCCGATCTCGCTCAGGCTGGGCATGCCGCCGGTCTTGATCGCGATCGGGCCGCCCGTCACATCGCTCATGTCGTCCGCTTTCTGCCGCGCCGTGACGCCCGCAAAAAAGCGGGTCCCCACCCGGCAAGTTTTGCCGGGTGTATGGTTAGGAAAGCGTTAACGGTCCGTTCCTCGGGACAACATGGTGCAGTGCTTTTCGCATGAGGGCCGCGCTGACGATGCCGCTTGACCGCGCTGACCGCTCCGACGAAGTTCCGGGCTGTGGCACATCATTCTGATTCTGACGCTCCGAAGAGCATTTTCCTCCCCGACTCGCGTGAAGCGTGGCTTCGGCTCGGTCTCGCATTGCTGATCGGGTCGATCGGCAGCGTCGGCATGTGGTCGGTTGTGGTGGCGCTGCCGACGGTGCAAAGCGATTTCGCGGCGACGCGCGGCGCGGCGTCGCTGGCGTTCAC
>JAQGJY010000442.1 GCA_028290325.1 Tardiphaga sp. | reverse complement strand
CCCATCGTCGACGAGACCGCCACGCGCTGGATATAGGTGCCCTTCGAGCCCGTGGGTTTCGCCTTTGCCACAGCATCGACCAGCGCCTTGATGTTCTCGACCAGCTTCTCTTCCGAGAAAGACGACTTGCCGATACCAGCCTGGATGATCCCCGCCTTTTCGACGCGGAATTCAACCGAGCCACCCTTGGCGCCCTTGACCGCGCCCGTGACGTCCATCGTCACGGTACCGATCTTCGGGTTGGGCATCATGCCGCGCGGGCCGAGCACCTTACCAAGGCGACCGACCAGCGGCATCATGTCCGGCGTGGCGATACAGCGATCGAAATCGATCTGACCCGCCTGTACCTTTTCGACCAGATCTTCCGCACCGACGACATCCGCGCCAGCCGCGCGAGCTTCATCGGCCTTGGCGCCCCGGGCGAACACGCCGACGCGCAACGTGCGGCCGGTGCCGTTCGGCAACGACACGACGCCACGGACCATCTGGTCGGCGTGGCGCGGATCGACGCCGAGATTCATCGCAATTTCGATGGTCTCGTCGAACTTCGCCTTGGCGCGTTCCTTCACCATCTTGATCGCATCCGCGATCGGATAGAGCTTCTCGCGATCGATACCCTCGCGGGCTTTAACGAGCTTCTTACCAACGGCCATGTTCGTTACCCCGCCACCTGAAGACCCATCGAACGGGCAGAGCCCTCGACCATCTTCATGGCCGCTTCGACGGTGTCGCAATTCAGATCCTTCATCTTCCTCTCGGCGATCTCGCGAATTTGCGCGGAGGTCACATTACCGGCGGAATCCCGACCCGGCAGCTTGGAGCCTGCCTTGATCTGCGCGGCCTGCTTCAAGAAGAACGACATCGGCGGCGTCTTGAGTTCGAACGTGAAGGAGCGATCAGCGAAGATCGTGATCACGACCGGAATCGGCGTGTTCTTTTCTTCCTTCTGGGTCTGCGCGTTGAATGCCTTGCAGAACTCCATGATGTTGAGGCCGCGCTGACCAAGCGCGGGACCGATCGGTGGCGACGGATTGGCCGCACCGGCCGGCACCTGAAGCTTCAGGTATCCGGTCACTTTCTTTGCCATGTCTGACTCCTGTTTGTGGTTGCGGCGACAATCGGTTGGCTACCAATGCCGCCTCCCACGTTGATATCCGCTCGTGTCCCGGGCGCGACGGCGCCAAGCGCTGAGTCGCGGTACCGAGACCCTTGCGGTCTTGTACGGTCCCGGTTCCGCGTCACATCACTCCGTGATGCGATGCGCCCGGAACACGCAGTCCAATCAGACCTTTTCGACCTGACCGAATTCCAGTTCGACCGGCGTCGCGCGACCGAAGATCGACACCGCGACCTTCACGCGCGAACGCGCCTCGTCGATTTCCTCGACCACGCCCGAGAACGACGCGAAAGGGCCATCGGCGACGCGCACATTCTCGCCGATCTCGAACGACACCGACGCCTTCGGGCGCTCCACGCCTTCCTGCACCTGATGCAGAATGCGCATGGCTTCCGGCTCCGAGATCGGCATCGGCTTGTTTTCGGCGCCGAGGAAGCCCGTCACCTTCGGGGTGTTCTTGATGAGATGAAACGCCTCGTCGGTGAGGTTCATCTTCACCAACACATAGCCGGGGAAGAATTTGCGTTCGGCATCGACCTTGCGGCCGCGGCGCACTTCCGTGACCTTTTCGGTCGGCACCAGAATCTGCTCGAACAGATCCTCGAGGCCGCGTTGCTTGGCCTGCTCCTTGATCGATTCGGACACCTTCTTCTCGAAGTTCGAATAAGCGTGGACGATGTACCAGCGCATTGCCATCAGCGAATACCGAGCAAGAAGGTCACGAGAACGCGGATCAACTGGTCCGCAACAAAGAAGAACACCGACGAAACCGCGACCATGATGAACACCATGATCGTGGTGATCGTGGTCTCGCGCCGCGACGGCCACGACACCTTCGCGGTTTCCGTCCGCACTTCCTGCAAGAATTTAAACGGGCTGAAAGCCATCGTTGATGATCCAAGTCTTCGTAAGAGAAGTCGTCGTTCGAGAACAGGTGATACGGTTTTACAGCCGACATACGGAAAGCCCTCTTGCGGCCCAACCCTCTCTCAAGGATGAGCCGCCAAGCGGGCGCTCTGTCGTCAGGGAAATCAAAGCCGCGTCGGATATCCGTAACCGGGCCGACAGCGAGTGCCGTGTCCTACTGCGACCGGGGCAAAAGGTCAAGGTCGGCAGGCTGGTCCTGACGGCGGCGGCACGCGCCCAAACGCCTGCATGAACTGCTGTATCAGGCCGATGCGGCACTTGCGCGGCCACGTCGCCGCCGCCATTGTGACGGTCATATAAACAAAAAAAACAGGAGGATTCATGCCCAAAGCCAAAATTTTGGCCTCGCTCGCCGTTTGTGCCGCCCTGGTCCAGCCCGCGATTGCCCAGCAACCAAACGACCTGCCGCTCAAGATCGGCGTCCTCAGCGACTTTTCCTCGGTCTATTCCGATATCGGCGGCATGGGCAATGTCGAAGCCACCAAAATGGCGATCGAGGAGATGGGCAGCTCAATGTTCGGCAAGCCGATCGAGCTTCTGACCGCCGACGTGCAGAACAAGGCCGACATCGCCGCGGCGTTGGCGCGCAAATGGTACGGCAATGACAACGTCGATATGATCATCGACATGCCGACCTCGGCGACGGCACTGGCCGGCATGGAAATGTCGAAGCAGTTTGAAAAGATCATGATCGTCACGGACGCGGCGAGTTCGGACATCACCGGCAAATCCTGTTCGCCTTACACCGCGCACTGGACCTATGACACCTACGGCAACGCGCAGACCGTTGGCAAAGCCATCGTGAAAAATGGCGGCGATAGCTGGTACTTCATCACCGCGGATTATCTGTTCGGGCAATCGATCGAACGCGACACCGGCGATGTCGTTCGTGCGGCCGGCGGCAAAGTGCTCGGCAGCTCGAAGCATCCGCTCAACAATGCCGACTTCTCGTCCTTCCTGCTGCAAGCGCAATCATCGAAGGCCAAGATCATCGGCATGGCCAATGGCGGCGGCGACACCATCAACACGATCAAACAGGCCGCTGAATTCGGCGTCGTCGCGGGCGGTCAAAATCTTGCGGGCATCGTGATGTTCATCTCGGACATCCACAGTCTGGGTTTGAAGCTGGCCCAGGGTCTGATCATCACGGAAGCCTATTACTGGGATAAGGACGATCGCAGCCGCGCCTTCGGCGAGAAATATTTCGCCCGCATGAAGCGGATGCCGACGATGAACCAGGCCGCGACCTATTCCGCGACGCTGCATTACCTAAAGGCCGTGAAGGCCGCCGGCACCCGCGAAACCAAGGCCGTTTTGGCCAAGATGCGCGACACGCCGATCGACGATGCCTTCACGTCAAACGGCAAGCTGCGCGAGGACGGCCGGATGGTCCATTCGATGTTGCTGCTACAGGTCAAAAAGCCGGAAGAATCCAAGAAGCCTTGGGATTACTACAACGTGCTCGCGGAAGTTCCAGGCGACGAGGTGTTCCGCCCGATGAAGGATGGCGGCTGCCAGTATGTGAAGTAAGCCACGTGATATCCGGACAAGATGCAGCGCGCAGCGCTGCATCGTCGAGCCGGAACCGCCCCCACGAGGCTTGCAACGGTTCCGGGTCTCAACGCTCACGAACTCCGCTCGTGAGGCATCGCGCCCGGGACACCACGCCAACGAAATAACTTTTCGCAAACCTCACCCGACCGTCGCCGAGGATACCGCCGCTTAACCAATTTGAACGAACGTCTCCCGGTATCGTGCTGGGAGTTGAGTATGCGTAAAAATCTGGTTATCGCGGCGAGCGGCGGCGTTCTGGCGCTCGCGGCCATCGGCTATATCGGCGTCCGCGCCTTCGCTGGTGGTCCGCCCACGAAAAGCGCGGAGG
>JAQGJY010000209.1 GCA_028290325.1 Tardiphaga sp. | reverse complement strand
GCATCTCGCTGTTTGGCCAGGATGAGACCTGGCAGCGCCTACCGGATACCGCGATCGCGTCGCTCGATCCGGCCATTCTCGCAAAGTATTTGCCGGGTCAGGTGCCGACGACGACCGTCCGCGGATCTACGGCGCCGAGGATGAAGACAGCGCAGCCGGCACCCGGCGCCTCGGTCGGCGCGGCGCCAAAGCCCGCGTCGACTCCGGCGACAGCCGTGAAGTAACAACGACGTCAACGCGAGCGAGCGCAAGGCTGCCTAGCAACGCTGGCTTAGCCAGCTCCGCGCGATGCGAAGCAACTAGCTCTGCTTGAAGACGACTGGATTGCTTCGTCGTGATGACTTCCTCGCGACCGGGGATGACACGTCCCGCAACAACGAACCTTCGCGATGGCTACCTGGGTGCCGCGAGCGGCTCGCCGGTGATCTCGCCGCTGTTATCAGCGGCGTTGAGGCGCAGAACTTCGGTCAGCGCCGGCAGCGCGGCATCGGCCATCGCGGCGTGACCCTCCGCGGTCGGATGCACGGCGCCACCATAGACCGCCGACAGCACGCCCCATGTCGCGTCGTGAATGTCGGCCGGCTGAATCGCCGCCGGCAAGCCCTGCGGATAGGTCATCGCCGCGAAGTAGCTGTCATTCGCATCCCGGATCCAGCGCGCGCGCGGCAGGTAGGGGCGATATTCGCTCGCGCCCACGCCGCAGGCCATCGGCGAATTGGCCGCTTCGACGACATCGGCCGTGAAGCTCTCGCCCTTGGCCGAGAAACATTGCCTGTCGAAATCCGGATCGCTGCGCGACCGCGCGCAGAAACCGTGATTGGCGAAAGTCTGCTGATGCGCGTCCACAAGCGTCATGCGATCGCGGCCGGGATCGGTGCACATCACGCCGCCGGTGCATTGCGCCATCGCCTTCACCGCCGGTAGAAACTCGCGTTGCACGAACGACGACACGGCGGCGAGCCGCGCGGGATTGGCCGAGAATGACGGGTGCACGTCGAAGCCGGCGGGGCCACCAGGGCAGGCCGCGCCCTCCGCCAGGGTCGGATTGCCGTAGGACACGTAGATCACGCGCGACAGGTCCGGCCCGACCAGCGGCTTCAGCGCCTCGCGCAACTTGGCAAAGGATTGCGGCAGGTCGCGCGCCAGCGCGGCGCGCGATTCATCGGTCGAGCCGATCACGCCCGAGCGCCGAAACAGCGCGCGCTCGACTGTGTTGTCGACGATGACGTCGGCGACGAGGCCCGAGAAGTTGATGTCGTTGGCGCCGATCGACAGCAGCATCGCATCGAGCCGTCGCGACGGCTGGCGCTTTTTCGCGGCGGTCAAGGCCTCGCGCAATTCGGCGAGCTGCGAATTGACGTTGCCCTGACAGTTCGTCGTCGTCTTTGTCACCAGGCATTCGCGCGCGCGCTGCGATCCGAACAGCCCCTCGGTGATGGTGGCGCCGGTGCAGGCGAGCGGCAGATAGGTGACGGCGATATGTGGATACTGCACCGCGAGCGCCAGCGCCGCCCGGGTCTGATAGCTGTAGAGCGAGCGATGGCACGCCGCGTTGAACCACAGCGCGCCTTGCTTCTGCCAGACCGCCAGCGCGTTGCCGGTGTCGCCGGTTTCGCAAGCGCGGTTGCCCTTCCAGCCGGCGCGGCTCGGACGATAGAACTGTCCGGTCGGGCCGCCCATATAGGATCGGAAACAGAAACCGTCGTCGGACAATGCAATGGCGCGATCCGGATTGCCTTCGCCCGAGGCGATGGAGTCGCCGAGGCCGGCGATGAACACGTCACGCACCGCGATCTGCGTGGTCGCCTGTTGCGTGCCGTCGGCGCTGGACAGGTCGACGCTCGCGATGGTCGGGCGACCATAGCGCGCGCGGAAATTGATCGGCTCGTTGCAATCCTGATTGAGTTGTTGCGGCGGACCTTCGCCGTCGTCGAACGACCACGCGCAAAGCGCGCCGACCGGGATCGCGCCGGACAGGCGCACCGTGACCGCGTGTTCGGACGGCGTCAGATAGCTTTCTTTGACGCCATCGCGTGAACAGGGCTCGGTCACCCGTCCGCCCAGATCGATGCAGAGGCGATTGACGGTGTTGCGGGCCCAGCCGCGACCGTCGCTCTGCGTGCTAAGCGCCCGTTCCGAATCAAGGATCGAGCGGTTGCGCTGACTTTCGGCATGCAGCTGGAAATCACGCTCCTCGCGAAACAGGCGGAAGCGGTTGCGGACCTCCCACGAGATCTGTAATGCGCCGTCGCTCTGCGCCTGCGCCGGTTCGGGCACAACGGCGCATACCGCCAGCAGAACGGCGAAGGATGAGATCAGGCGTGCGACAGTCATCTCGGAAAAGGTCATGGTTGTTCAGACGTCATGGATGTGGCGCAAATGTGGGGCGGCTGGTTTAGCCGCGCGCTTGCCGCCTCGCTTTGATCGGGACCACCGAATCGTTGGGGCGCGAGCCTTCATCGCATGGAACGATTTCAGCCTCGCGCGTCCGCATCCAGGGCTTGACGACGCTGAGCCATAATTCGCGCAGGCCCATGATCCCGATCGAGATCGCGAAGGGAATCATAAAATACAGGATCCGGAAGACCACCAATGTCGCGACCAGGTCTTCGCGTCCGAACTGCGGCAACGCCACCAGCATCGCAGCATCGAACACGCCGAGCGAACCCGGCGCGTGGCTGGCAAAACCGAGCAGCGTGGCGAGAATGAAGACGACGGCGAGCGACACGAAATCGATGTAAGGCTGCGCCGGCATCAGCAGATACATCGCCAGCGCGCAGAAGCCGAGATCGACTACGCCGATCGCGATCTGCAACAACGTCAGTTTCGCGGATGGCAGCACGACCTTCCAGCCGTCCTTGCCCAGCTCGCGGCGGTTCTGCCCCATCGACAGCCACACCAGATAGGCCGCGATTCCGGCGATGCAGCCCGCGCCGATCAACCGATTCACCGCATCCGGCAGCAGGTCTATCGACGACGCGGCGGCGGGATGCCAGATCATGCCGATGCCGAGCACAAAGGCGTTGCCGAGCCAGAACGTCAGGCCCGACAGAAAGCAGATCTTGGCGACGTCGATCGCGGTCAGCCCGTAATCCGAATAGATACGGAATCGGATGGCGCCGCCGGTGAACACCGTGGCGCCGAGATTATGCCCGATCGTGTAGCTGGTGAAGCTCGACAAAGCGGCGATGCGATACGGCACATGCGTCTTGCCGATCGTCCGCAACGCGAAATAATCATAGAATGTCAGCGTGCCGAACGCGCCGATCACGCACAATGCGGCCAGCGCGATATGGCCCGGCGGAATTTCCGTCAGCGCCGTCATGATCACCCAGGTATCGACGCCCTTGAGCGTCTTCACCAATGTCGTGACCGCGAAGATGACGATCAGAAGACTGGCGGCGATGCCGAGCTTTTTCCAGCCGATATATCTGCGGAAGACACGCCTGAACTTGCCGAAACCCGCGGCGGGACGACTCCGCGCGACCGGCATTCCGGCATCGGAACCGATCGGGGCGTCGGGCGGCGAGGGGGCAACGCGGTTACTCATGTCGATACTTCATTAAGCTAAAATCCCGCCGCTGTGCAGCCCCCATGTGCCATGCAACTGGGGCGTCGCGGTGGCTTGGTAAAGACCCTTCCTCGGCGGCTTTGCGCCGCGCCGCATTGTCATGCCGCGGTCATCTGCCGTGTTGTTGCGGGCAGTTCGCAACAACGCCGCGCGCGACAACAAAAATGCGCTCGACGATTTTTTTTGGAACGCCGGGCGACATGCGGAATTTGGCAGAGATGGGCAAATCGAACGGCATGGCGCATCGCGTTGCGATCGCGCGCCCGTTCCATACGCAAAGGATCGATCCATGGGACTGTTTACCAAAGACATCAAGACGATGAACGATCTGTTCGTGCATCAGTTGCAAGACATCTATTACGCCGAGAAGCAACTCATCAAGGCGCTGCCAAAAATGGCTGAGAAGGCGACGGATGCGACGCTGAAGAAGGGCTTCATGACGCATCTCGAGGAGACTCGCGTCCATGTCGAACGCCTTGAGCAGGTGTTCAAGATGCACAACGCCGAAATCAAGGCCGTGACCTGTCCGGCGATCGACGGCATCATCAAGGAAGCCGACGAGACCGCCGGCGAGGTCGCGGACAAGAGCGTGCTCGATGCCGCGCTGATCAACGCCGCGCAGGCCGCCGAGCATTACGAGATCGTGCGATACGGCAGCCTCGTGGCCTGGGCCAAGCAGCTTGGCCGCGCCGATTGCGCCGCCGTGTTGCAGAAGACGCTCGACGAAGAGCACGCCACCGATGCCAAGTTGAACAAGCTTGCCGAGAGCAAGATCAACCTGCGCGCCGCGAGCTAATTTAGCTTCGACGCTCGATCATAATCCGCCGTTGAGCTTTGGCTCAGCGGCGGATTTTTGTCGCTACGAAGATTTCAATGCGAAATGCGCGCCGCCGAAGGCCATGAAGCCACCCAGCGCCAGCGCCGCGATGCCGGAGAGTACGCCGGATAATGACGGGATCGGACTCGGGGCGGAGGCTGCCTGTCCCGCGCCGGCCAGCATCAGCACGCCCAACACGATCAGCAATTGCCTGAGTCGCGGCGGCAGCGTTCCGGATGCGGCGCTGTGCAGAATATTGGCTGTCAGATAACCGCCCGCGAACGCGGCCGAGGCGATCAGCCACCAGGCGATCGCCGCTCCGACCGGCAGGTTCGATCCGAATTCGCTGCGCCACAACCCACCAAGATCCAGGCCGAAGCGGACGCCAAGCATATGCACGGCGAGCGCCAGCAAGACGCCGGAGATTGACGCGGCGGCGAGGATGATGTGACGCGGAAACGTGGTTGCTTGAGCCATGGCGATTCAGACACTAGCGTCCGCGCCGGGCCCGCGCAAACCCGCGGCCGAGGGACAATGCGTGACCGACCTGATCGAATACGCCTACAAGGCCTCGCTGGTATCGCGGGCGGAAACTTTCGCGCTGACGCCGCAGGGGTTGTCGTGGCGGGTGCGCGGCCGCAGCGGCGTGTGGCCTTACGCGGCGATCGAGTCGATCCGGCTGTCCTATCGGCCGGTGTCGATGCAGGCGCGTCGGTTTCGCGCCGACATCAAGCACGTCAAGGGGATGTCCCTCACGATCGTCTCGACAAGCTGGCAGACGGCGTCGCTGATGACGACGCAGGACGACAGCTATCGCGCGTTCATCGTCGCGTTGCATCGACGCATGGCGGAAGCGGGCAGCCCAGCGAGTTTGCGCGGCGGGCTACGGCCGTCGGTCTATCGGATCGCCTGCGGTTTGCTGGCGATCGTCGCGGTCATGATGACGGCGTTGTTGCTGCGCGCGCTGTGGTTGGGCGAATGGCCGGGCGCCTTGTTTCTGATCGGTTTCGGCGCTCTGTTCGCGTGGCAGACCGGCGGTTTCGTCTGGCGCAATACGCCGCGAACCTACACGTTCGAGCGGCTGCCAGTGGAGTTGCTGCCGTAAAACGGCGTCATTCTCTGAGCGATTTCGGTGTCACGAAGCTGGCAAGATGGCCGCTGCGGAAGTGGACCTCGTTCCAGTCGTCGGTCTTGAAATCCAGCGTCGCGATCGCGCCGGTCGGCAGGTTGTCGGTCAGCGCGCTGCGGGCTGTGGCGTCGCCGGTGGCGGTCAGTGCGAATCCCAGTTCGTGCAAGCCGGGATTATGCGCGATGATCATGATGATCGCCGCGCCATCGCCCTCGACTTGCAACGCCTCCAGCAATTGCGCCGGGCCGGCGCCGTAAAGTTCGTCGAGATGCATGACCTGCGGGGTGACCTTGGCTTTCGCCAACTTCGTCTCGACGATATCCCAGGTCTGACGCGCGCGGATCGCGGTCGAGACCAGCACGCGCGACGGCGGCTGTGTCTGTTCCGCCAGCCATGTCCCCATCAGCGCGGCGTCATCGCGGCCACGTGGATCGAGCCGGCGATCGACATCACGTCCGCTTGGTGCGTCGGTTTCGGTCTTGGCGTGACGCAGCAAAAGCAGACGGCGCATGGCGAACCCGATCGGGGTGAGAGGCAAAACGATTGCGGGATTAATGCACCTGCGCCACGCGGACAAGGTGACAAAAACAACAAGCCTTCGTAAGACAACCGGATGACCCTGACGGATGCCAACGGGAATGCAAGCGACACCGAGCGGCGACGGCTTGGCGCCGACCTCGACGTCGAGATCTGCATCGTCGGCGCCGGGCTGGCCGGGCTGACCATCGCCTTGGAAACGGCGCGGGCCGGCTATAACGTCGTCGTGCTCGAAGCCCGGACGATCGGCTGGGGCGCATCGGGGCATCAGCTCGGCACGGTGATGCCGGGCTATGATCTGCCGATCGACGACCTGCTCGGGCGCGTCGGGCTCGCCGCCACGAGTGAACTGTGGAAGCTGTCGCAGGCCGGTGGCGATTACATCCGGCGTATCGCGGCCGATCCGGCGTTGCCGGCGCTGGCGGTGACGGACGGCACGCTCGAAGTCTCCACTGTCGATGTCGGCGACCGGCTGATCGCGCGGATGCAGCTGCTCAACGATGATTTCGGCATCGACGCCGAAGGCTGGCAGCTCGAGCGGGTCCGCGACGTGCTGAGAACGCGGCGCTATTTTCATGCGGTGCATTATCCACGCGGGTTCCAGCTCGACGGCCGGGCCTATCTGATGCGACTGGCGGCGCTGGCGCGGCAGGCCGGTGTCCGTATTTTCGAGGATACGCCGGTGATCGGGCTCGACGCGTCCGGCATCCGTAAACGCATCGTCACGCCGTCCGCGAAGCTGCGTGCGGCGCAGGTCGTGCTGGCCGGCAACGTCCACCTCGGCACCGCCGTGCCACGACTCGCCGCGACGCTACTGCCGGTGTGGCGACACGCGGCGATCACCGCGCCGCTCGGCGAAAAGCTGCACCAGGTGATCGGCTTCAAGGGATCAGTCGTCGACTCCGACGGCATCGACCATTTCCGCGTCGTCGATGGCGACCGGCTGATGTGGGTCAGTCCAGAGACGACCTGGGACGCGCCAGCGAAGCGCTTCGCCGGGCCGATCCGCCGCCGCATCCGCAGCATCTTTCCGGCGCTCGGGACGGTCGCGATCGAGGCGACCTGGGGCGGGGCGGTCGGTCAGACCGTCCACCAGATGCCGCAGATCGGGCAGTTGCGGAAAGGCCTGTGGATCGCCAGCGGGTTCAGCCGGCAGGGCCTGAACACCTCGGCGATGGCCGGGCAGTTGGTCGCGCGCGGCATCGACATCAATGACGATCAATGGCGCTTGTTCTCGCCGTTCGAACTGGTCTGGGCCGGCGGCCCGACCGGGCGGGTGGCCGGGCAGGTGATCGGGCTGTGGACGCGCGGGCGCGCGGCAGCGGCGGGCGCCTTCGCGCGCTATCGCGAGGGTGCCAAAGTCCGTGAGGTCAAGCGCGCGGAGAAGCGCGAGGCCGCCAATCGCGAGATCGCCCGGCGGGTCCGGCTGTCAAAACAAAGTGAGCGGCGCGACGACCAATCCGTGTAACTTTGCCGCCAGCGGCCCGTATTTCGAAAAGAATCGGATTTTTGGGAGAAAACCATGTTTGACCGCCGCATCCTGATTGCGTCCACCGCTGCCTTCGGCGCGCTCGCCGCCTTTCGTTGGCTGGGCTTCGGCAGCGCCAACGCCTCGCCTGACAAGGCCGCCCAGAAATTCGAGGTCGAAAAATCCGACGCCGAATGGAAGAAGCAACTGACGGCCGAACAATATTCGATCCTTCGCAAGGAAGGCACCGAGCGGCCCAACGCGAGCCCGCTGAACAAGGAAAAACGCAAGGGCATCTTTGCCTGCGCCGGCTGCGACCTGCCGTTGTTCGCGTCCGAAACCAAGTTCGAGAGCGGTACCGGCTGGCCCAGCTTCTATCAACCGCTGGAGAACGCCGTTGGTGAGAGCAAGGATTCGACCTTCGGCATGGCCCGCACCGAGGTGCATTGCCGCCGCTGCGGCGGCCATCTCGGCCATGTCTTCGAGGACGGCCCGAAACCAACCGGCCTGCGCTATTGCATGAACGGTTTCGCCATGACGTTCAAACCGGCGTCGTCCTCGGCGAGCTAAGCCTCGTCCCGCGCCATAAGCGGCACGACCGCGGCCACGCGGTTCGGTTTCCGCGACCGACGACAGTCCAGGCTGGACTGCCTCGTCGCGATCGGTGTTCGAGCCGAAGATCGAGCGCTCGTCGCGCTGACTGCTGCCCGGTACAGTTGCAAACGACCTGTCCGAAACGACGACAGCTCGGCAATTCCTGCCGCATCCGGCAACTCTGCACCGGTTGATGGCGCCATGAAAATTCAAAAAACACTTTGATTACAGCGATTTTCAGCATGGCACGCGGCTTGCGAGGCAAGCGCTGGATACGGCTGCGGCGCATGACGCCCGAAAGCCGCCTGATGTTGAGCTGGAGAGAATTGTCATGGGTATCTTCAATGCGCTGAATACCTCCGTTGGCGGTTTGCAGGCGCAGTCCTACGCGCTGCA
>JAQGJY010000202.1 GCA_028290325.1 Tardiphaga sp. | reverse complement strand
CTGGAAATTGGCTTCCATAGGTCGTCCCGTCAACGCTGCGACAAATGATCTTTACCCGTCGCGCGGCTGGCGCGAGGCGTCAAGGCGAGGATCGAGCGGCGTGTTTCGGATCCTCGCAGAGCGGTCTACATGGCGGCTCCAACACCCCGATCCTGCGGGCCCAACCCACCACAAGGTCGTCATCGCGAGGACGGCGTTGCCTGGCTTCCAATCACGACAGCACCAAGCCATTCAGGCGTTTTTGATCTATCCGCATCACGGAGCTGGATTGCTGCGCTCGTTTCGATGCCGCCGGCGGCCGGCGTCGAGGTGGCGCAAATGCGAACAGGGTCGCCGCCGCTAAATCGCGCTGGCCGCGATGTTGACCATCAACGCGACCAGCGCCGTGTTGAAAATGAACGAGATCACGCCATGCGCCGTCGCCGTGCGGCGGATCGTCTTGTCGCTGATGCCGACATCGGAGGTCTGCGCCGTCATGCCGATGACGAAGGCGAAATACACGAAGTCCCAATAATCTGGCTCTTGCGGTGTGTCGTTGGCGGACGGAAATTGCAGTCCGCCCGGCGAGCCATCGTCGCGATAATAATCATGCGCGTAATGCAGCGCGAAGGTGGTGTGCACGGTGGCCCAGCTCAGCGCCACCGTGACGGTGGCCAGCGTCAACTCCATCACACCCTTATGGGACGCGCCGAGTTCGGAGACGATCGCGGCGATGCTGGCGAATGCGCCGACGGCGGTGACGCACAAAATCAGGAAGCGGCCGTCGTCCTGCAACGCGGCATTGCGTTTGATGTGGCCGATGCCGCCGCGAAACGACAGCGTAAAGACCAGCGCCAGATAGAACGCAACGAACACGTCCCAGCCGATCAGCTGCCGCGTCACCGGCCGCAGCGAGACCGGCAATATCGCCATGACGACCAATCCGAGCGCCAGCGCGATGAAGGTGCGCGGCCGCGCGTAGACCACGCGCAGCGGCTTCGGCAGGTTGCGAAAACGCCGAAGGCGGTGATCTTCGACGGCTTTGTTTGTCATCAATTTTTGCGGTCAGCGACGAAGCGGGCGGCGGCCCGCAGCGTGTCGCCCTTGGCCCCGAACGGTGCCAGCGAAGCGTCGGCTTTGGCGAGCAGATCCTGCACGCGCCGCTTCGCCCCGTCGATGCCGAGCTGGGTCACGAATGTCGTCTTGTTCAAGGCGGCGTCGGCGCCGGTCGGCTTGCCCAGCGCCTCGGCATCGCTTTCAACGTCGAGCAGGTCGTCGGCGATCTGAAACGCTTCGCCGAGCGCGCGGCCGTAGGCGTCGAGCGCCTTGTATTCCGACTGCGAGGCCTGGCCGAGCAGGGCGCCGGCGATACAGCCATAACGCAGCAACGCGCCAGTCTTCATCTGCTGGACACGCGCGACATCGACGGGGTCGCGATCGCCGAAGCGGCCTTCACCGGCGAGGTCGAGGATCTGGCCGCCGGCCATGCCGCCGATGCCCGAGGCGCGCGCCAGCGCCCGCGTGAGCAACAAGCGGACCATCGGATCGGCGTGGACGGCGTCGCGGGTGATGATGTCAAAGGCGATGGTCAGCAGCGCGTCACCGGCCAGAATGGCCGTGGCGTCGTCATAGGCTTTATGCAAAGTGGGGCGGCCACGGCGCAGGTCGCTGTCGTCCATCGCCGGCAGATCGTCGTGGATCAGTGAATAGCAGTGGATGCATTCCAGCGCCGCGCCAACCAGCAAAGCCTGATCGCGCGGCACGCCGAACACGGCCGCGCTTTCAACCGCCAGAAAAGGCCGCAGCCGCTTGCCGCCACCGAGCGAGGAATAGCGCATCGCCTCGATCAACCGTGTCGGCCGCGCGATTTCGTCCGGCAGCGCGTCGCCGGACAACAATTCGCCGAGCAGTTTCTCGGTGTCGTCGGCCGTCGCATCGAGGCGCTTAGTGAAGTCGGTCGTCATCTTAAGAATAGCTCCAGACTGGATTCGCCGGACCATCCGTCATGCGCCCCGTCCAGTCAATTCCGCCGCAGCACGAAAACCGAAATCCGGTTGACGCTCCGATTTGGCGACCTGTCGAAATGCCGTATGGTCACGCGACACTCGAAGCGGTGGATCGGCGCGTGCGTATTGTGAGAAACCTGATCCTGGTCGTGCTGGTGCTGGCGCTGCTGCCTTATCTGATCACGCCGTTCTACAAGGTCGGCCATCCCGTATCCGCCTTGATGGCGTGGCGCTGGCTGACGGGATCGCCGGTCCAGCGCCAGTGGCGCGATCTGGCGGCGATGTCGCCGGCTCTGCCGCGCAGCGTCGTGGCATCGGAGGACGCGCAGTTTTGCAGCCATAAAGGTATCGACTGGAACTCGCTGCGCGACGCCATCGACGACGCGCAGGATGGCGAGGCGTCCGGCGGCGGCTCCACCATCACCCAACAGGTTGCCAAAAATCTGTTTCTCTGGTCCGGCCGCAGTTACCTCCGCAAGGCTCTCGAAATCCCGCTGGCGATGTGGCTGGACCTCGTGCTGGGCAAGCAGCGCGTGCTGGAAATCTACCTGAACATCGCCGAAATGGGGCCATCCGGGCAATTTGGAGCCGAGACCGGCTCGGTGTTCGCGTTCGGGCGCCCGGCGGCGGCTCTGGATGCGCGCGAGGCGGCCCTGCTGGCGGCGGTGCTGCCAAATCCGGTGACGCGCAGCGCCAAAAGGCCAGGGCCGGGCGTCCGAAGGTTGGCCGGAACCTATATGGCGCGGGCCCGGGCGGCCGAATTGCAACGCTGCTGGAACGAGGCGCGGGGCTGACATTTCAGGCCACCGCAAGCCGACTGGCATTTTCGGCTGATGTGCCCTAGCCATGCCGGGTTCGATCCGTTATAAGCCCGGCCTTATCCGCATGTCAGCTCGCGTCGAGTACGCAGGTTTCGATGTCGTGCCGCCTTCGGGGCGACGGGCCTGATCCGCGACTGAGTTTAACGAATATTCGCTTAGAAGCACCGCAAGGACACTCACATGGCCGTTCCCCGCAGAAAAACATCGCCGTCGCGGCGCGGCATGCGCCGCTCGGCTGACGCCCTCAAGAAGCCGACTTACGCCGAGGACAAGGATTCGGGCGAATTGCGCCGGCCGCACCACCTCGATTTGAAGACCGGCATGTACAAGGGCCGCCAGGTTCTGAAGCCGAAAAGCGAAGCGTAAGCTCGACGGAACGTGATCTTCAAGGCCGTGTCGCGCGCTGCGCGACGCGGCCTTATTGATTCCCGGCCTGATCTCGGCGCGCCGATTTCCATCGTCGCCATTCCGGGCGTCACCTGTCGGCACAAAACAGCATTGGCCAATGTCGCGGACCCGACCTAAATTCCGTCATCGCCGATTCCGGGCGCGCCCAACCGCCGACACTTTAGCGCGCGATGTGCATGTCCTCGCGTCATCCGTCCGCTCCTGACCAAAGGCCACTCCGATGTTTGGTTTTCCGCTGCTGCTGATCCCGCTGGCGATCTGCAACATCATCGTCTTCCTGATGCCGACGTTGCTGTTCAGCGCGCCGCTTGTGACGATTCCGCTGATGTCCGGCATCGCCTGGACGGTGACGTTGGCGGACGCGATTATGGCGTTCGCCATCGTGATGCTGATGTTCGAGGTCGTCAAAGGCGCCCGCCCCGGCGGCAAATATTTCACCGATCATTTTCTGGCGCTGCTGGTATTCGCCGGCGCGGCGGCCGAATTCGTGCTGTTGCCGCAGTTCGGCAATTCGACGTTCTTCTTGCTCGCCTTGCTGGCTCTGGTCGATTTCTTCTCGGGCGTCGCGTTGCGCGCCCGGCGACCGCGCCGCGTCGCCGCCACCGTGCCGACGCCGGAACCAGAGCCGGTCGTGGCCACTTCCGCGCCGGTGGTGGTGAACCGCGAGCCCAGTTTCGCGCCGGCCGCTGTGGTCCCCGTCACGCCGGAAGCAGCTATTCCGATGCCGGCGCCGGCGCCAACACCCGCCGAGCTGACCGCCCAGGTCGAGCCGATCGTGCCGGACGAGGCCACCGCCGAGACCAAGCGCGAGCAGGATTCACCGCAGATCGTCTCGCCCGGCCTCGCTCCCGGAGGCGTCGTCCATCGCTCGCCGGATTCGCCGCCGCGGCCGTGAACCGAGGCCCGCGATTGCCTTAGATATCCTGTCGGGTGCGGCCGCCGACCGACGTCGGATGAGTGGTGGCGCCGGCGGAGCGATAGGCCGCCATCGCGTCCTGCGGCGAGGCCCGGCGCAGCACGCGGGTTTGCGGGCAACGCTCAGCGATCGCAATCAGGTGCGTCACGAACGACGGATCCGGCCGCACCGATCGCAGCGGCACGGCATCCACGGTTTCGTCGATCCGGAACGGCGCGGCATTGAGCGTGACCAGCGCGACACTCGCATCCGCGACGCGATCGCTGGCGCGCCGTTGGGGGGTCTGTGGGCTGGATCGCGCGTCGGTCATGTTGGTGAAATCCCGGTTTGCCGCGTATCGTTCCGGCACGTCTCCATCGGAACAGAACTTCCTTCGCAAATGTCGTGCCTGATGCGGCGTAACATTGATCCTTGGTTTTAGAATTGTTTAGGACTTGTGGCTAAATTCAGCGTTCCGTATCGACCTGTTTTGGCACTGATTTCCACCGGGCGTCCCACAATGAGGCGATCTTGACCCGTTCTTCCTCCGCGATCGACCAGCCCGCCCGCCCGCCATCGGGCGACGTCGCCGCGCTGCAAATCCTGACCGCCTTGCAGCAGGTCGCCTTCGAATGGGACATCGCGACCGACGCGATCGTCTGGAGCGAGCAGGCCTCCGAAATGTTCGGCGATATTCCGGCGGCGGCTCTGGCAACGGGAACAGCTTTCAACAGATTGATCGAGCCGTCCCAGACCGTGCGTCAGGAGGCGCTGCAACGCGTCGATGTCGCTGCTGGTGCGGCCTACCGGCTCGAGTATGGCATGCGGGCCACCATCACGGCGCCGCTGCTGTGGATCGAGGAAACCGGCCGCTGCATCATCGACGCGGACGGCAAGCCATCGCGTGTCCATGGCGTGATGCGCGTCAGCGGCGACCGCCGCGCCCGCGACGAGGAATTGCTCAAGCTTGCCACGCACGATCCTTTGACCGGCGAACTCAACCGCACCACGCTGGTCGCGGCGCTGGGCGCGGCCATCGACGAGTCGATCAAATTCCGCACGTCGTTCGCCTTCATGCTGCTCGGCATCGATCATGTCGCCAACATCAATGACGCCTTCGGGTTCGATATCGCCGACGCGGTGATCTGCGCCGTCGCGACGCGGATACGGGCGCGGTTGCGCGGCGGCGATGTGCTGGGCCGGTTCTCCGGCAACAAGTTCGGTTTGATTCTCAAGAATTGCTCGGTGGACGACACCGGCATCGCGGCCGAGCGGTTTCTCGCCGGCATTCGTGACGACATCATTCTGACGACGTCCGGCCCGGTGTCCGTGACCGCGTCGATCGGCGCCGTCAGCGTCCCGCGTTATGCGCGCAGCACCGCCGAAGCGCTCAATCGCGCGCAGGAAACGCTCGACGACACCAAGCGCCGCCGCCACGGCTCCTATGCGATGTGGCGTCCGAATATCGAGCGTGACGCGCAGCGCCGCGTCAACATTCGCGTCACCGACGAGATCGTCACGGCGCTGAACGAGCGCCGCATCGTCACGGCCTTCGAGCCGGTGATCCATGCCGGCTCGCGTGAGCCCGCGTTCTACGAATGCCTGGTGCGGATGCGGCAGGATAACGGCCAGTTTCTGCTCGCGCCGGATATCGTCCCGGTGGCGGAGAAACTGGGCCTCATCCGGCTGGTCGATCATCGCGTGCTCGAACTGGTCGTCAGCGAGCTGGCAACCTGCCCGAAGGTGCAGCTCAGCCTCAATATCTCGCCGGATACCACGATGGACCCGGACTGGTGGGCCAGCATCGAATCGATGATGCGCGCCAACCCCGGCGTCGGTGAGCGCTTGATCGTCGAGATCACCGAAACCGTCGCAATTCAGGATCTCGATGACGTGCGCGGCTTTGTCACGCGGCTGAAGAATTTCGGCAGCCGCATCGCGATCGACGATTTCGGCGCGGGCCATACCTCGTTTCGCAATCTCCGCAAACTCGGCGTCGATATCGTCAAGATCGACGGTGCCTTCGTGCAGAACATCGCGCATTCGGCGGATGATCGCGCGTTCGTGCAGTCGATGATCGATCTGGCGCGCCGCCTCGGCATCAAGACCGTTGCCGAATGGGTGCAGGACGAAGCCTCCGCGACGATGCTGCGGGAGTGGGGCTGCGATTACATTCAAGGCCGGTTGACCGGGCTGGCGTCGCATCACCGGCCGTGGCTGTCGGGCGGGCCGGCCGCGGTGGCGCAATAGCGTCATCCGACCGCCGGCGGCAAACTCGCGCGGCGCCATTGAGCCGGGCGGATTTCCCCTCTAAAACCAGCCGACTTTGAAGCCTGCCGGTAATCCGCAATGCCCGTTCATCTCGACAATTCCAGCGCCGACTTCGCGGCGGGCTTCGCGGCCTTGCTCGCCACCAAGCGCGAGGTCGCGGCCGATATCGAAGCGGCGACGCGCAGGATTGTCGATGACGTCGAGGCGCGCGGTGACGCGGCCTTGCTGGAGGCGACCGCGAGGTTTGATCGGCTCGATCTCACCGCCGACAAGCTCCGCGTCACGCCGGACCAGATCGATATGGCCGTGCGCGCCTGTGACAGCGCCACCATCGATGCCCTGAAATTCGCGCGCGACCGCATCGAGGTGTTTCATCAACGCCAGCTGCCGAAGGACGAGCGCTTCACCGATGCGCTGGGCGTCGAACTTGGCTGGCGCTGGAGCGCGATCGAGGCGGTCGGGCTCTACGTGCCGGGGGGCACGGCGGCCTATCCGTCGTCGGTGTTGATGAATGCGGTGCCGGCGCGCGTGGCCGGCGTGCCGCGTGTCGTGATGGTGGTGCCGTCGCCTGATGGCAAGCTCAATCCGCTGGTGCTGGCGGCCGCGCAACTCGGTGGCGTCTGTGAAATCTACCGGGTCGGTGGCGCGCAGGCGGTCGCGGCCTTGGCGCATGGCACCAAGACGATCGCGCCGGTCGCCAAGATCGTCGGTCCCGGCAATGCCTATGTCGCCGCCGCCAAACGACAGGTGTTCGGCAAAGTCGGCATCGACATGATCGCCGGCCCCTCCGAGGTGCTGGTGATCGCCGACAGGACCGGCAATCCGGACTGGATCGCGGCGGATTTGCTGGCGCAGGCCGAACACGACGCCAACGCGCAGGCGATCCTCATCACCGACAGCGCCGATCTCGCCGAGCAGGTCGCGCGCGCGGTCGAGACCCAACTCGCGACACTGCCGCGCGCCGCGATCGCGCGGGCCTCCTGGCAGCGCTATGGCGCGATCATTCGCGTCACGACAATCGACGACTCGGTCGCGCTGGCGGACGCCATCGCCGCCGAGCATCTCGAAATCATCACCGCCGATTGCGATGCGCTGGCGGCGAAGATCCGCAATGCCGGCGCGATCTTTCTGGGCGGCCATACGCCGGAGGCGATCGGCGATTATGTCGGCGGCTCCAACCATGTACTGCCGACGGCGCGCTCGGCGCGGTTCTCATCCGGCCTCGGCGTGCTTGACTTCATGAAGCGAACGTCGATCCTGAAATGCGGACCGGATCAGCTGCGCGCGCTGGGCCCGGCGGCGATGGCGCTCGGCAAGGCCGAAGGCCTCGATGCCCACGCGCGCTCGGTGGCAATACGTCTCAACCTGCGATGAACACGTCAGCACCAGAGGATGACAGCAACAATCGCATCGTCGCGGTGACGCTCGACGAGGAATCGATCGGCCGCTCCGGGCCCGACATCGAGCATGAGCGCGCGATCGCCATCTACGATCTGGTGGAGGCCAACGTGTTCGCGCCTGAGGGCGCCAGCGGCGGGCCCTACGCGCTGCATCTCGGCATCACCGGCAATCGCCTGATGTTCGACATCCGCCGCGAGGACGGCACGCCGGTGGTCGCGCACCTGCTGTCGCTGACCCCGTTCCGCCGCATCGTGAAAGACTATTTCATGATCTGTGACAGCTATTACCAGGCGATCCGCACCGCGACGCCGGACAAGATCGAGGCGATCGACATGGGCCGCCGCGGCATCCACGACGAGGGATCGCGCACGCTGATGGAGCGCCTGAGCGGCAAGGTGCGGGTCGATTTCGAAACCGCGCGCCGGCTGTTCACGCTGATCTCCGTCCTGCACTGGAAGGGCTGACCGGCGCATGATCCCGAAAAGCGTGAAGCGGTTTTCGGACCCGATCATGCACCTCGAAAAGCGAGCTTAGACGGTGGAGTCGCCGCCGCGCGCGCGGACGCCTCAGGCCGTGTTGTTCGCCTGCGGGCAAAATTCGGTGCGCTCGCCGATGGCGGAAGCGCTGCTGCGGCAGATGTATCCCAAGGCGCTTTACGTCAAATCCGCCGGCGTGAAGAAGGGCGAGGTCGATCCGTTCGTGATCGCCGTGATGGCCGAACTCGGCATCGATATCGGCAAGCACAAGCCGACCACCTTCGACGAACTCGACAACTGGGAAGGGCTGAATTTCGATCTCATCATCTCGCTGTCACCCGAAGCCCATCACAAGGCGCTGGAACTGACGCGGACGATGGCGGTCGATGTCGAATACTGGCCGACCCATGACCCGACCACCACCGAAGGCAACCGCGAGCAGAAGCTTGCCGCCTATCGCGAGGTCTGCGACGGGCTGGCGTTGCGCATCCGCAAGCGATTCGCCCGCGGTGGCGCCGCCAACGGCTGAACCAATCGGGCGTCTGCGCGGTTGTCGCCACCCGCGCCTTCCGATAGGTTCCGCGCGAATTTCAAGGAATAGTCCGTTACATGCTCGGCCGCACCAAACTCGTTCTCGCTTCCGGCTCGCCGCGTCGTCTCAGCCTGCTCAATCAGGCCGGTATCGAGCCGGATGCGCTGCGCCCGGCCGATGTCGATGAGACGCCGACCCGAGGCGAGCTGCCCCGCGCCTGCGCCAATCGGCTCGCGCGCGCCAAGGCCGAGGCGGGCCTCAAATCGATCCAGATCGACGACGATCTGCGCGGCGCCTATCTGCTGGCGGCCGACACCGTGGTCGCGGTGGGCCGCCGCATCCTGCCCAAGGCGGAACTCGTCGACGAAGCGTCGCAGTGTCTGCGGCTGTTGTCGGGGCGTAACCATCGCGTCTACACGGCGGTCTGTCTGGTGACGCCGAAAGGCAGCTTTCGCCAGCGACTGGTCGAGACCCGGGTGCGGTTCAAGCGATTGGCCGAGGACGACATCCAGGCCTATATCGGCTCCGGCGAATGGCGCGGCAAAGCCGGCGGCTATGCCGTCCAGGGCATCGCCGGATCGTTCGTGGTCAAGATGGTCGGCTCCTACAGCAACGTCGTCGGCCTGCCTTTGTACGAGACCGTGACGCTGCTCGGCGGTGAAGGCTTTCCAATTCGCCATGGCTGGATCAATGCCGGCTAAATCCGCGTCCAAAATCCGCGCCTGCCCGGTTTGCGGCAAGCCCGCAACCGAGGCGTCGAAGCCGTTTTGCTCGGAGCGCTGTCGGGACGTCGATCTCAATCGCTGGCTGTCCGGCTCCTATGCGATTCCCGGCCGTCCGACAGAGGACGACGACGCCGAATAGGGCGGGTTTGATGGCCGCATCCCGCGTCGTACGGAACATTGACGCGGCGGGTGGACATGGCCGATCTGGCTGACTATAAACCGGCGCTCCCCGACATGTTCGGGCGACGCAGAAGCCCAGGTAGCTCAGTTGGTAGAGCATGCGACTGAAAATCGCAGTGTCGGTGGTTCGATCCCGCCCCTGGGCACCATTCGTCTGTCTCACCACATCACTTCGCCGCGTCGCATAGCGTCGCGTTAAGCCGATCATTCGCGGGCTTCGGGTCGTGGCCTCACGCCCGACTCGCGGCGGTCCGTGGCATCTCGTGGTTGCGCGGATATCGCGGGATCGGTCGTCGCGGACCGCAGGCAACATAAAGCGGCGGCCGCGCCCGGTCGCGCGCTGCCGCCGCTTCGTGTTGACGGCATCAAGACGAAATGGTCGGGCCGCTGTCTTCGGAGCGCCGCGGACGATCGAAGACCGTGCGGCGGCGCACCAGCTTGCGATACTTGCGACGCGCGTGGGCTTCGTCGTGATCCAGCGACCGCAGCGCGTCCATGATGTCATCGAACAACACCAGACGGCCACGCGGCAGTTCGCGCAAATCCGGGGCGGCCTCGAGCGCGCAGGCATCCGAGGCCCACGACGCCAGAATCGCACGCTTTTCGTTCAGCGTCAGGTCGGGATCATGCAGCACCTCGGACGGGTGCTCGAACGCATCCGCCGGGTGCAAGAGTTCGTCCAGATCAAAAACCTCTTCTCTGATTCTGTCCTTCATCACTGCCTCCTTTGGTGAACGGAGGCGGCGCCGGCCGCCTCCCGAGTCCCAATGGACGTCACGCCGCCTGGGCGCTGCTCAACAGCTTCTCGGCGCGAGGCTCGGCACCGGCCGGGCTGATCTCGATCCGGCGCGGCTTCATGGCCTCGGGCACGCGGCGAATGAGATTGAGCTGGAGCAAGCCGTTTTCGAACGTCGCGTTTTCGACCTCGACATGGTCCGCGAGGTTGAAGCGCCGCTCGAACGCGCGCGCCGAAATGCCCTGGTAGAGATAGTGGGCCTGTTCGGTCGCGGTCTTGCGCCCCGACACGATCAGCAGGTTCTGCTGCGCGGTGATATTGATGTCTGGCGGCGCGAAGCCGGCGACGGCCAGATTGATGCGGAACGTATCCTCACCGGTGCGAACGATATCGTAGGGGGGATAGTTCTCGATGCTTTCCGAGGTCTGCGCATTCAGCAGGTCGAACAGATGGTCGAACCCGATAGCGGACCGCGAAAACGGTGTGAAGTCGATCGTCCTCATAGCCACATCCTCCTAAAAGCAAGGTGGTTATAAGCAGTGCGCCAGACACCGCCGGCGTCTGCGTCAGGCCTCCCATGAGCACCTGACAATCTCGGAAATATAAAAACCGAAAAAAAGTTCAAGGGAAAAATCGAAAAATTCCGATCCGAGAGCCGGCTTTTTTGTCAGGGCGAATAAGTGGTAAACGAACCGGATCCTGAGCCATTGCGCGGGCCACGCGCGCCGCCCGGGCGGGCTAGGTCGGGCGCGTCCGCGCGAGCACCAGCGCGCCGAGCAGGCCGACCGCCATGCAGTACAGCATCCCCTGCGTGACCTGAGAAATGTGGCTGTTAAACAGCGATCCGAGCACGTTCAGCCAGACCGCCGCCACGCCGAACAGGCCGACAACGCCGCGGTCAAGAAACAACACCGCGTGCGCCACCCACATCGCCAGCAAAATCAGCCCGCCGATCAGCCCGATCTGCAAGACGACGTGCAGGAACTGATTGTGCGGGTCGGCTGTCGCGCCACCGTAAGGCGATGGCGCCGTGGCCTCGCGCGATTGATAAAGCGGCCGAATGCTGCCGGTGCCGTGGCCGATCAAGGGCGCGGCCCGGACGAAGCTCAAGGCCTTGGTCCAGAAATCGACGCGGGATGCTGTGGAGCCTGGGTCGTTTGTCGAAAGCCCGATAGAAACTTCGGCAATGCGGCCTTTGACGCCGGGCAACGTCCACAATGCTGTGGCGCCGATCATCGCCAGCGGCACGCCGATCAGCAACGCGCGCCGCCAGCCCGCAAGTTGAAACAGCAGCAGGCCGAACAGCGACAGCGCCACCAGCGCCCCGGTGCGCGAAATCAGGATCAGAAAGATATTGGCGAAGAACAGCAGCGCCAGCATGGCCACCGCGCCGGCGCGTGGCCGATCGCCCTGCGCCCAGAAGCGGCTGGCGGCGTAAGCGAGACCGAACGCACACAGCGCGAAGCATTCGCTCTGAATCGCATTGTCTTTCCACGGCACGCCCGGCCCCGCGAAAACCCACCATGGACCGGACCGCCACAGCAGCGAGACGTAGGACACGATCATGACGATCAGGCATCCGGCCAGAAAGCCGAAGCCGATCCGCAGCACCTGTCGCGGCGTGAAGGCCGTCGCCATCAACAGCGGGATCAGCAGCAGCTTGGCATAGGGGCCGACCCATTTGATCGCGCCGCCAAGCGGCAGCATCGACCACGTCACGCCGATCAGCAGCAGCGCCACCAGCACCACCGGCAGATAGGCCGCCGGGTCGCGCATCACCGTCGTCAGGCGGTGGGGTTCACGGATCAGCAGCTCGATCGACAGGATCGCGAGCACGGTGACGCCGATCGCCTGCAGGCTGGTCGATAGCGGCAGCGTGAAGGCGGTGAAGATCGCCGCGATCTGTCGCGCATTGTCGAGATGGCGCACACGCTCATCGCGGCTCATCTGCCGAAGCCGGATCATATGCCCAGCAGTTTCCGCGCGTTCTGCTTGAGAACTTTCGGCCGGACCTCGTCGCGGATGTCGAGCTTGGCGAAATCCGCCATCCAGCGATCCGGCATGATGACGGGCCAGTCCGAGCCGAACAGCATCTTGTCCTGCAGGATGGTGTTGATGTAGCGCACGAGAATGGGCGGGAAGTATTTTGGCGACCAGCCGGAGAGGTCGATATAGACGTTCGGCTTGTGGGTCGCGACCGCCAGCGCCTCTTCCTGCCATGGGAACGAGGGGTGCGCGAGAATGATCTTCATGTCGGGAAAATCGACCGCGACATCGTCCATATACATCGGATTGGAATATTTCAGCCGCATCCCCATGCCGCCCGGCATGCCGGAGCCGACGCCGGTCTGACCGGTGTGAAACAATGCGATCGCGCCGCCCTCCTGGATCGCTTCGTAAAGCGGATAGGCCATGCGGTCGTTGGCGTAGAAGCCCTGCATCGTCGGGTGGAATTTGAAACCCTTGACGCCGTATTCGGCGATCAGCTTGCGCGCCTCGCGGACGCCGAGCTTGCCCTTGTGCGGATCGATCGACGCGAACGGGATCAGCACGTCGGAATTTGCTGATGCGATTTCCAGCATCTCGTAATTGTTGTAGCGGCGAAAGCCGGTCTCGCGCTCGGCATCGACCGGGAAGATGACGGCGGCGATGTTCTTGGCGCGATAATACGCGGCGGTCTCCTCGACCGTCGGCGGATGCTTGTTCGGCGACTTGAAATACTCCGCCATCCGCGCCTGAAAGTCGTCATAGCCGTCGTCGCCATGGCAGCCGCACGGCTCTTCGGCGTGGGTATGGATGTCGATCGCGACCAGATCGTCGACATTCATCTTGGCGGGCGCGCTCATCACGGGTCTTTCTTTAGCGGCGGCTTGAATTACGGGTGGGGCGACTCGGTCGTCGCGCGCGGCGGCGTATAGACCGCGACGTCAGTGGCGAGGCCGAGCCTTTCCAGCAGCTTGATCGTCAGATAGGTGGTGTCGAATTCCCACCAGCGATGACCATGACGGGCGGAACGCGGATGGGCGTGGTGGTTGTTGTGCCAGCCCTCGCCATGCGCGAGATAGCCGACGAACAGGTTGTTGCGGCTGTCTTCGTTGGTCTCGTAATTGCGATAGCCCCACAGATGGGTGATCGAGTTCACCGACCAGGTCTGATGCCAGACGAAGACGGTGCGGACCGCGACGCCCCACAGCATGATGCTGCCGCCGAACAAGGCCGCGTCTGTCCATGTGTCAGTCGTCAGCAGGCCCGCGATGAAGCCGACCACGAAGAACAGCGCCCATTGCGCGGCGATGATCTGAAGCTGCATCGCGTTGCGTTCGAGCTTCACATAGAAGCGGTCGCGCAGAATGTCCTTGGCGTAGCGGTCGTAGAGCCCGAGCCGTGCCAGTTCCGGATTCTTGAACAGCACCCAGCCGATATGGCCCCAGAAGAAATTCACCAGCGGCGAATGCGGATCGGGCTGGGCGTCGGCATGATGATGATGGCGCCGGTGCACGGCGACCCAGCGGGCGGGGGTGTCCTCGACGCAGCAGACCGCGATCACGACGAGGCTGTGTTCGAGCCATTTCGGGCATTTGAAGCCCTGATGCGTCAGCAACCGATGATAGCACAGATTGATGCCGAGCAGTCCGGTCAGCCGCGCCGTGACGATGGCGACGAGGACCCCGGTCCAGCTGAAATAGATCGGCAGAAAGGCGGCGATGGCGGCCAGATGATAGAAGGCGATGACGATGACGTTCGGCCAGTCCGGCTGCAACGGCTTGACCCCGGCGGGCAGCGCGATGCGCGACGCCGTCGCAGCCGGCACGGCTGCGAGGGGCACGGACGATTCGAAGGCCAAAGGCTGATCTGTGCTCATGCCGGTCGGGGTTTCCTCGGTGGAATGGCTTCAGGCTGGCTGTGCATAACAGACGCCGCCGGAAAGATGTACCCGCAGTGCGAAAAATGTCCGGCCATTATGAGGCGGCCATGGCGCGTTCAGGCTGTCATTCGATTGACATGGCGGGCGTCCTTGGCCTAGAAACCGCCATCCCGGGCGGTCCACCGCCAGCGGGTTCAAATTCATTTTGACTTTCGGCCTGTCGTCACGGCCTTTCAACGCATCAGGATAGTCTCATGAAGGTCCGTAACTCGCTGAAATCGCTCCGCGGTCGTCATCGCAACAACCGTTTGGTCCGCCGCAAGGGCCGGGTCTACGTGATCAACAAGGTGCAGCGCCGTTTCAAGGCCCGCCAGGGTTGAGCCGCGTTAATCCGTCGGGTTCGACGGTCTGTGGCGCCTGATCGCGCCGGATCATCACGTCTGTTTGACACAACCCATTCGTCTTGCGCTTTGCAGGACGAATAACCGCGTCTAGACTTTGCGAATGGCTGCACCGCATCGTCACGCTTTCGCTTTCGGATTGACTGTCGCGGCATCGCTCGTGATAACGCCCATCGCGCAGGCGCAGGACCGCGCCGCGCCGCGGCCGTCGCAGAAAGCCCCATCCGAATCAGCCAAGCCGCAAAAGCCACGCGCTGAAAAGCGCGGGCTGGATTTTCTGTTCGGGGCCCTGAAGGCCGCGCCGGACGAAGCCAGCGCCAAACACGTCGAAGGCCAGATCTGGGCGCTATGGACCCAGACCCGCAGCGATACGGCCGCGCTTTTGATGCTGCGCGCCAAGACGGCGATGGACGCCAAGAACATGGATGTGGCGCTGAAGCTGCTCGACGCCGTGGTGCGGCTGAAGCCGGATTATGTCGAGGGCTGGAACCGGCGCGCCACGGTCTATTATCTGCAAAACGACTATACCCGCTCGATGTCCGACATTGAGCAGGTTCTGACCCGGGAGCCGCGCCATTTCGGGGCACTGGCCGGGCTCGGCATGATCATGCAGGAACTTGGCGACGACAAACGCGCGCTTGATGCCTTCCGCAAGGCCTTGGCGATCAACCCGCATCTCGAGAAGGTGCCGGATCTGGTCAAGACGCTGACAGAAAAGGTCGAGGGCCGCGATATCTGACCCGCTCGACGATGTGGTGATTAACCCACTGTTAACGTTGCGGCCTGCCGTGCGGAACTCTTGCTGGTGACCAGCGCTTGTCGAGAGGGATGAGGGAGGCCACGATGACCCGTAAAATGATGACCTCGCTGCTGATCGCAGGCGCGATCCTGGTGGCCGCCACAGGCGCGAGCCGCGCCGCGGTGCAGTTCTGGGTCGTGGGCAATCTCGTGACCAATTCCTGCGACATCGTCTCGCAGAATCCGGTCGTCAATCCGCTCGGCCCGGTGTGGTTCGGGACCGGACCGTTCAAATCTCACGATGACGCCAAGGCCGCCCGCTCGGGCATTTCGGCTTGTCCGCGCGTCGATTAGGCCGCCGCGACCGCGATCAATGCAGCGCGTTGGCTGCGGCTCGTGACCGGATCGGACGCGTGGCCAGCGCCGACACCCGCGCCAATTCGCGCTCCAACTGCTCGTTGACCAGCATCAGCGCCTTCAAGGCGCCGCGGAGATCGCCATTGCAACTCGCGACGATGCCGTCCACGCAGTCGTCGATATCCATGCCGTTGATCATCGCACGCTCCACGTCGCTGGTCGGATTGCTTCAATCTGACAATTCGAATCGCACGACGGCCGTTCCTTGTGGAGATCGGGGATTGCGGGGATAACCGCGCGGCGGCGCCACAGCTCTACACCAGCGGTTGCGAAACCGAAGGCGGCCTCGCAGCGTAGTTTACCCGTGTCGAAGCTGGGTCGGATTTTCCAAATGATGATTGTGATTTGCGTGGCCGCGCTGGCCGGACTGGCGCTGCTGACGCAAGCCGGCGTGGTCGTGCTGCAATGGATCTATCCGGCGCGGGGCGCACCGATCGCCGTCACCGGAGCCAGGCTCAATGTGCTCGATAGCGGCCCGCGCGACGCGACAGGGCCGGCGATCGTGATGATCCACGGCGCGACCTCCAATCTCGGTTCGATGCGCGTGCCGATCGGCGACCGTCTCGCCCACACGCATCGTGTGATCCTGATTGATCGGCCCGGCCACGGCTGGAGCACCCGCGACAACACAACGGACTCGTCGCCGGCGATGCAGGCCCGGCAGATCGACGAGGCGCTCGGCAAGCTCGGCGTCAGCCGCGCGATCATTGTCGTGCATTCGCTGGCCGGCGCGATCGCGCCGCTGCTCGCGCTGGATTATCCGCGGCGCGTCGCGGGACTGGTGATGCTGGCCCCTGTTGCCTATCCGTGGCCGGGCGGCGTCGGTGTGTACAATGACATCGTCACCACGCCGGTGGTCGGACCGCTGCTGGCCTATACGATCACGCTGCCGCTCGGCCTCTTTCTCACCGAGCCCGGCGCGCGCAGCGTGTTCAAACCGCAGACGATGCCGGACCATTACGTCAGGGACGCCGCGATCCCGCTGGTGCTGCGGCCGCACGCGTTTCTGGCCAATGCGTGGGATCTGGTAACGTTGAAGCCGGCGATCGCCGCGCAGGCGCCGCGTTATCCCGCCATCAAGGTGCCGGTGACGATCATCACCGGCGATGCCGACAATACGGTCTATCCGGACGTCCACTCGAAGCCGTTCGCGAAAGCCGTGCCCGGCGCGAAGCTCATCATGCTGCCCGGCGTCGGCCACATGGTGCAAAACGCCGCGCCGGATCTGGTCGTCCGCGAGATCGAGGCGATGATTGCCGGACTGGGCATGGTGGGAAAGCAGGCGGCGGAGTAGAAGCCGATCCACAAGCCCCGCCGTCGTGCCGGCTTGACCGGCCATCCGTCAATCTCAGGACAATTTAGCTGGATAGCCGGTCATCGCGCGAAGGGTGCGCTCGCCCGGCTATGACGGATCACTCAATCCTGATCCGCCGCCACGTTCGCGATGCGAACCATGTTGGTCGTGCCGGGCGAGCCGAGCGGCACGCCGGCGACGATGATGACGCGCTGGCCGGCTTTTGCGAAGCCATCCCGGAACGCGATCGAGCCGGCGCGATCGACCATGTCGTCGAGATCGTGCGCGTCCTCCGCGACCACGCAATGCACGCCCCAGACAACGGCGAGCTTGCGGCCGGTCGCGATGTTTGGCGTGATCGCGACGACCGGCAGCTTCGGTCGCTCGCGCGCGACCCGGATCGCGGTCGACCCTGACGAGGTCCAGCAAATGATCGCGGCCAATTCCAATGTCTCGGCGATCTGCCGCGCGGCGCCGGCGATCGCGTCGCCGACGGTGGCTTCGGGCTCGGGCCGCTGCGCGGTCAACACGCTGCGATAGATCGGGTCGCGCTCAACTTCCTCGCCGATGCGGTTCATGGTCGAGACCGCCTCGACCGGAAATTTTCCGGCGGCGGATTCAGCCGATAGCATGATTGCATCGGCGCCCTCATAGACGGCGGTGGCGACGTCCGAGACCTCGGCGCGCGTCGGCACCGGGCTCGTGATCATCGACTCCAGCATCTGCGTCGCGACGACGACCGGCTTGCCGGCCTTGCGCGCCATCCGCGTCATCTGTTTTTGCAGCGACGGCACCCGCTCCAGCGGCAGTTCGACGCCGAGATCGCCACGCGCCACCATCAGCGCATCGGAGACTTCAAGAATCTCCGCGAGCCGGTCGATCGCCTGCGGCTTCTCGATCTTGGCCATGACGGCGGCGCGGCCGCGAATGAGTTTCTTGGCCTCGACCACGTCGTCGGCGCGCTGCACGAACGACAACGCGACCCAGTCGATGCCGCAGACAATGGCGGCTTCGAGATCGGCGCGGTCCTTGGCCGTCATCGCCGACACCGGCAGATCGGTATCCGGCAGCGAGACGCCTTTGCGGTCCGACATTCGGCCACCGATCACCACGCGGGTGATGGCGCGATCGGGCGTGCAGTCTTCCGCGATCAGCCGGACCTTGCCGTCGTCGAGCAACAGCGCGTGGCCGGGCCGCAGCGCCGCGAGAATCTCCGGATGCGGCAGGTTCACGCGCAGCCCGTCGCCCGGGGTCTTGTCCGAATCGAGCGTGAAGCTCTCACCGTTCTTGAGCTGGATCGCGCCCTCGGCAAACATCCCGAGCCGCAATTTGGGGCCCTGAAGATCGACCAGAATGCCGATCGGGCGGCCATAGCTGCCCTCGACGTTGCGAATGGTTTTCACCAGTTCGCGCATGGTGTCGTGCGAGGTATGGCTCATATTGATGCGGAAGACGTCCGCACCGGCCTCGAACAGCTTGCGGATCATCGCGCTGCTCGAGGAGGCGGGGCCCAAGGTGGCGAGGATCTTGATCCGGCGCAGGCGTCTCATGGTTTGGCTCCGGGTGTGATGCCCGGCAGGCCCGGCGAGCCGGGGGCCGGCGGCGACGGATTGGGCAGGCCGGGAAGGCCGCCGCCCTGTCCGGACAGATTGGGACCGGGCGTGCCGGGGATTCCCGGCAGGCGCGGCGCGGATTGTTCGCTCGATTCGGTCAGTTGGACCGTCCAGGCGCGCTGCTCACCGGTATCGACCTCGAAGAAGCCGGTCCGGTCAAAGCCGCGCGCCAGGCAATTTTCCGTGCCCTTGATGGTGAATTCCTTGTCGCGCGAGCACATGAAAGCCTGCCCCGACCATTCGCCGCCGCGGTCGTAGTCCAGTGCGTAGATGTAATAGAAGCGTGCGACAAGCGTGCCACGGAGCAGAGTTTCGCAGGCGCGCGACGAGACGTTCCACCAGCCTTCGGTGGTCCAGCCCTCGGCATCCTTGTAGCCCAGCGCGATGCCGACCCGACTGGGTGTGTTGTTGCAGAGTCGGAAGTCAGCCTTGGCGGGCGCGGCGCTGAGGGCGCAGCCACCCAGGATCGCCAGTGCGAGCAGGGACAGCATTGCGCTGCGGCGCAGCAAGGTGTGACGATGAGGGATGTATGGGATCATGAGCCGGCGCAATTTCTTGTCGTCGTGGTTTCGCGTGGCCGGGGAGGCCTGTCAACGGCGCAGCCCCGTTTGATGGGTACCAATGACTATCCGCGTCGGCCCAGCATGTGCAACCCGACTTGGCATATTGTGTGACATCTCCATCTCATCAGAACAAAGAAGGGGTTCCAGCATGACGATCAACGACGACACCACGCGGACCGAACTCGAAGCGGCGGTGTTCCGCCGGCTGGTCGCGCATCTGCGGGAGCGCAGCGATGTGCAGAACATCGATCTGATGAACATGGCCGGCTTCTGTCGCAACTGCCTGTCGAACTGGCTGAAGGATGCCGCCGACGCGCGCGGCGTGGCGATGACCAAGGAGGCCAGCCGCGAGGCGGTCTATGGCATGCCCTACGCGGACTGGAAGGCGCGGTACCAAAGCGAGGCGACGCCCGAGCAGATCGCCACCATGAAGGCCAGCGCCGCCGGGCATTGAGGTTGGCCGCATCGCGGGACCGAGCGGGTATCCAGGAAGACGAGCCGCAGGGTTTTAATCTCCGGTTCACCCTTTGCTGTGAAGCAGAGCGGCGCGACGATCGCGAAAGGTGTGGGGACGCTGTGGACGACCGGGATGGCGCCTTGACGCCGCGCGTCCGGCTTCCGACTGTCCGCCCGCATTCGACGCCGCCGCGCGCGCCTCGCATCTCATTCTAGAGTTCATCAGGAGTACCTCGGATGGCCACCTCAGCCGCTGCCCTCAACGACGACGCGACGACGCATTCTTTCGCCAAGGATCAGCTCAAGGCCATCATCGAGCGGATCGAGCGGCTTGAAGAAGAGAAGAAGACGATTTCGGACGACATCAAGGATGTCTATGGCGAGGCCAAGGGCAATGGCTATGACGTCAAGGCGCTGCGCACCATCATCCGGATGCGGAAGCAGGACGCCAACGAGCGCGCCGAACAGGAAACCATTCTGGAGACCTATCTCCAGGCGCTCGGGATGCTGTGATCCATCATTCCGGGCGGCATGTCAGGCTGGTTCTTGCCATCAGACGTGAGCCCGGAATCGATACCCCAACAAAAAAGCGCCGGCTGGCACCGGCGCTTTTTCAATTCTGGTGGTTCCGAAGCGTCGTCAGTACGACGCCATCGCGTTGCCGCCCTGCAGCGCCATCTTCGAATTATACGGCGAATCGCCCTGCTTGGGGTCGAGCACGACGACGATCGAGCCCGGCTTGACGCGGCTATAGAGGTCGATGACGTCTTCGTTGGTCATCCGGATGCAGCCCGACGAGATCGACGCGCCGATATATTCCGGCTGGTTGGTGCCGTGGATGCGGAACAGGGTGTCGCGGTTGCCTTGATAGAGATACAGCGCGCGCGCGCCGAGCGGATTGTCGACGCCGCCGGGCACCGAGGCCGGCAGGCCTTCGATGCGCTTGTGGATGTCGGCGGTCGGCGTCCATTTCGGCCATTCGGCCATGTTGCCGACCCGCGCGATGCCGGAGAACGCCAGCGCTTCCTCGCCCACGGTGACGCCGTAGCGGATCGCCTTGCCGCCGTCCTGCACGTAATACAGGTAATGGTTGTCGGAATCGACGACGATCGTGCCCGGCGCTTCCTTGCGGTGATAGTTGACGATGGCGCGGCGGAAGGGCTCGGCGACAGGCGTATTCACATAGCGGGCCTTGGCGAGCTGGGCTTTGTCGTTGGCCTTGAGGCTGGCTTCCGGCGCGGCCTGAAAGGTCGTCGCCGTCTGCATGCAGCCCGACAGCATGAAGCCCGCTGCAAGCACGGCCAGTTTCGCCTTCAAGGAAGCCATCACATATTCCAATCGCGGACATCGGCGCCAAATGCGCCATAGGACAAGTCAAAAATCGAAGCTTTGAACATCAGTTTTCTTGTTCGGCCACTATCGCTGAAATCCCTGAATTTTCCAGCATCCAGATCGTCTCGCCGCACTGCGAGGCCACAGCTGTGTCATAAATGCCGCATGATTTTCATGCATCGATGAATCGTTAAGCAAGTGTTGACGATAAGCCTTGCCTTGGCCGTCATTCCGCCTAACTGACGCCCGAGCTGAGGCCGAAATCCGCCCGCGCTCAAGGGCTTCTTGCCCGAATCGTCCGGACTGGCGCAGGTCGCATGTCCGTTGCCTTCTTCCGGAGTTGCCTGATGTTGTCGATCTACACCCCCTCCGATGCCGCGTTGAAGAGATCAGAGCCGGTCGATCTGGCGTCGCTGCCGCCGGACGCGGTGTGGATCGACATGGTGAAGCCGACGCCGGAAGAGGACCACGCCGTCGAGCGGCTGGTCGGCATCGCGGTTCCGACCCGCGAGGAAATGCAGGAGATCGAAATCTCCAGCCGCCTCTATATCGAGAACGGCGCGCGCTATATGACCGCCAGCCTGATGTGCGCGGCCGATACCGAATCGGCGCGGATCACGCCGGTGACGTTCATCCTCGGCGGCAAGCGGCTGGTCACCGTGCGTTATGACGAGCCACGGCCGTTCGTGCTGGTCGAGAACCGGCTCGCGCGTGGCGCGACGCCGTGTTCGACCGGCGAAGCGGTGCTGCTCGAATTGCTCGATGCGGTGATCGACCGCTGCGCCGATATTCTGGAGCGCGCCGGCGCGGACGTCGATGCCGTCAGCCATGCGATCTTCGAGCCGGAGGGCTCCGCGCGCACCGGTCACGCCAAGCGCTATTCCGAAATCCTCATCACCATCGGCCGCAAAGGCGACCTGACCTCGAAAGTGCGCGAGAGCCTGGTGTCGATCGGCCGGCTCGTCACGTTCGTCACCGCGGAGGCCGATGGCGTCAAGTGGTCAAAGGAAATGCGCGCGCAGCTCAAGACCATGCAGCGCGACGTGTCGTCGCTGACGGATCACGCCTCTTATCTGTCGAACAAGATCACCTTCGTGCTGGATGCGATGCTCGGCGTCGTCAATCTCGAACAGAACAACATCATCAAGCTGTTCTCCGTGATGGCCGTGGTGCTGATGCCGCCGACGCTGATCGCCTCGATCTACGGCATGAATTTCAAGATCATGCCGGAGCTGGAATGGCAGATCGGCTATCCGATGGCGCTGGTCATGATGCTGCTGGCCGGCGCGCTGCCGTACATGTTCTTCAAGTGGAAGAAGTGGTTGTAGGGGCGATCGGCTGATCGTCGCGACACCCGGCGGCCATCGCCCCCGCCCTGGTGTCGCCGATGACGTCGAGGCGTGAGGCCGCGGCTCACGCCACGCGACGCAGCATGAACGTCTTGCCATTCGTGGTGACGTGACCAAGCCGCGCCAGCGACCACAACACGTCCTCGATTTTCTTTTCGCTCGTCTTGGTCTTGCGGAAATGCGCCGCGATCGCGCCGGCGTCCAGCGGCACGGCGGCCGACGCCAATGCCGCGAAGACCGCCGCCGTCTGCTCGACGGCATTGCTCGGAAACGAGATTTTCTGCTGGATCGCGACCGGATCGAGCGTGGCTTTGATCTGCGCGCCTTGTTCGGCGACGGCTTGCCTGTCGGCCGTCTTGGCAAATCGCGGGATCTGGTAATCCGGCCGCAGCCAGCGGACCTCGCCGCGCGCTTCCTCGTCCGCGCGGGTGGCGTTCAGCGCCACCAGCCGGCGCAGGATCTGATCGTCGGCCAAATCGGCGGGCCAGCCATAGGCTTCCGCGACGGCGATATCGAGCCGGTCGTGCAACTCCTTCAGGATCAGCACGAGACCGTCGTTGAAGATCGCGCGGTGCTTGTCGTCGAGCGCGTCAGGCGCGGTACCCGCGCGCAGCATGTCCAGCACATTGTAGAGGCCGGTCAAGGTCAGATGATCGTGCTCCGCCAGCACGCGCTTCCGGTGCGCGTCGAGTTCGTCGGCGATCAGGCGGATGGTGTGCTTCTGAATGTTGTTGGCGTCGGGGAAGGGGAATTTCGCGAAGCATTCGGAGTGATTGTAATTCAGATCATTGCCGACGCCCAACCTGGCCCCCGAACTTTCGGCCCAAATCAAATGGGCGCGTGATGAAAGCACGCCGAGGTCAAAACTGTCCTGCATGGCAATTGCGACGATTTTTGCATCCGGCAAAACCGAGGTGTCGAGAAACTGAAAGAGGCGGTGCTTCGCGGTTCTGCAAGTCGCAATGTATCTCGAAAGCTTTTCTGTCGCATCACGCATCAACCGTCGGGGCTCGGCGTAAATCCAAAACGCGTCTCGCGTTTTTTGCCGACTCACTTGATCTCGCTGCGGCTTCACGCGATGCAAAACGATCTGAAAAAGTTTCGGCTGCAATCGGCGAGCTTCTATCGAACTCAAACCGAAAAAGTCGATGACATATCTTTCTTCCGATCGCTGAACGATGTCGCGTCCGATCACGTAACGCCGGATTTGGGGTGGTAGTTTTCCAAGCTTGAAGCCAAGTGTTTTTACGTCGCTCCGCGTCAAGCGGAAACCGTCTCCGACGAGTATCACGCCTTGGTGCGATAAACCGGCGTTGGATTGCAAGCGTCCGGCGCCCGCCACGTTTGCCCCGACCGTCAAGTCGGAATGTATCAGGCCCGACTGCGCGCCGAAAGCCAGCAATTGCTGATCATTTTCGAGGTGTGTTTCACTGAGAGTCTTATGAGAGAGGCCAATTCGTCTGCCCTTGGCCAATACTGTCATTGCAATGCGGACAGCCGCTGCGTCGGTGGTCGACGTCGTCCACGGGTGGTCACGGTACGCGTGAACGATCGAAAGATCGCCGTGGAATAGGTGTTTGTCGATAACCCTGCGATTGAAAGTCTGCGTTATCGAATTCGTCGTGACGAAACCGAATCGTTGCAGGGCGGATGCGTTGTTACGCAAGAGGTCAGCAGCATGATCCCACCAGTACATGACAAAGTCAGATGACTCCATTCCGATATATTCCGAATGGAGCGCCTCGAGGTATCCGTCGCCCAACAGCTTGCGCATTCGCTTGTTACCAATAAACGGCGGATTGCCGACGATGAACTCGGCCTGCGGCCAGTCCGGCCGGCGCGGGTTCGGATAGACCTCCTTGCCTTTTACGCGGGCGATCCGCGGCGCGCCGTCCCACGTCAGCACGGCATTCATCGCGGTGATATTGCCAAAGGCTTGCAGCACCGGCTCGTTCGGCATGCCGCCTTGCGTGCGGAAGTGCCATTGCAGGTAGCCGATCCAGAGCACGAGTTCAGCGATCGCCACGGCGCGCGGATTGATCTCCATGCCGAGAAACTGCCGGACGCCGATGCTGTGCGAGCTGAGTTCGCGCAAGGCTTCCTGGCCGCCGA